>JBFGLX010000009.1:0-26643 GCA_041575955.1 Thermoanaerobaculia bacterium | reverse complement strand
GCCCGGTCGATGTCGTCGCCGCCGAGGAAGAAGTCCCCGCCGGTCGACAGCACCTCGAAGATCTCGCTGCGGATCTTCAGAATACTCACGTCGAACGTGCCGCCGCCGAAGTCGAACACGGCCACGATGTCGTTCATGTTCTGGCCGTAGCCGTATGCCAGCGCCGCGGCGGTCGGCTCGTTGACCAGCCGCTCGACCTCCAGCCCGGCGATCTTGCCGGCGTCCTTGGTCGCCTGGCGCTGGGCGTCGTTGAAATAGGCGGGGACCGTGATCACGGCCTTCTCGACCTTGGTCCCGAGGTAGTCTTCGGCCGCCTGCTTGAGCTTCTGCAGCACCATCGCGGAGATCTCTTCGGGCGAGTACTTCTTGCCCTCAACGACCACGCGGACGCCGCCCTCCTTGTTCTGCCCCACTTCGTAGGGCACCATCTTGAGCTCTTCGCTCACCTCGTCGTAGCGGCGCCCCATGAAGCGCTTGATCGAGTAGATGGTGTTCGACGGGTTGGTCACCGCCTGGCGCTTGGCCACCTGGCCGACGAGTCGCTCACCGCTCTTGGCGAACGCCACCACCGAGGGGGTGGTCCGGTTGCCCTCGGCGTTCGGGATGACCTTCGCCTCGGTTCCTTCCATGACCGAGACGACGCTGTTGGTCGTTCCCAGGTCGATGCCTATGATCTTGCTCACGGTTCAGTCCTCCAAGCGATGTTGCCTTCTTTTCAAGCCGGAATGCTACAAACCTAAGTCGAGGGCTGTCAACCCTCGCGGACACCAGATCTAACAATCAGACGCTAAGATCTATTCCCGGACCGGCCCCCGCCGGCGTCGCTCGCGTCCCGCCGCGTCAGTCGAGCAGGACGAGCGGCGGCCGGCGGCTCTGCGCGGGCTGTTCGAGCTCCGGATCGAGCAGGAAGTTCCCCCGGATCGTCTCCTGAAGGAACGTCTCCTGCTCGGACCCCTCGCCCAGCGACGATCGGACGACGTAGCTCGCGGTGGTGGCCGAGTAGGCCAGGGGGCGGCCGGTCACGTCTGCCAGGTCGGCTTCGGGCAGCAGCCCGGCCCGGGCCAGGTCGGGGAGCTCTTCGGCGAAGCGGCCCTCGAGCAGGAAGTAGGCGCTGTTGGCTCGCCGCAGCCTCGACAGGGCCGCCGCGGCCCGCTCGCGCTCGAGCGCCTCCTGCAGGCCACCCTGCCACGGGAGCGGCAGCAGGACGCGGTTCGGGGCGGCCAGGAAGGAGGCGCTGAACAGCGCTACGAACGCCAGCCCGAGGATGCGGCTGGGCCAGGGCAGCGCCTCCGGCTGCGGCTTGCCTTTCGCGGCTCGCCCGGCGCCCCACCAGCGCCGCCGCGGCGGGCGCCGCTCGGGGCTCGGAGCTGCGGACCGGCCCGCGGTTGCCGGACCGGGCGTCGGCGTCGCCGCGGGTGGCGGCACCGACCTGCGCTTGGAGCGCTCGACCAGCCCGGCCCGCTGCCACCGGTTGAGCAGGTAGGCCACCCGGAACTCGGCCGCGCCGCTCTCGATGGCGAGGTCGGCCACCGAGCGCCTGCCGTCGATCAGTTTGAAGGCCGCCAGCGCCGCCGGATCGAGCCCCTCGAGGCCCTCGGCGCCCTCGCGATCCTCGGACTGCGCCGAGCTCTCCGAGCGCCGGTAGATCGCGTCGCTCGGCGCCACGCCGCCCGGCAGCAGCTCCAGGTCGAGCTCGCGGCTCGCCCGCACCAGCAGCTCCTCGGGCGACAGCGGTCGGACCCCCTCCTCGTAGGACACCTCCTCGCCCTGGTAGAACTTGTAGTCGCCCTCGGTCCACGCGAGCGCCTGGCGGCAGAGCTGATAGGTGTGCGCGCGCACCGCGTCGAGCAGCTCGGCGCGCTGGACGAAGCCGCGCTCGACCAGCAGATCCACCACCTGACCGCCGCCCGACTGGTACTCGGCGGCCAGGCCGGCGAACTCGCCCTCGCTGATCACGCCGATCTGGGTGAGCACCCGGCCGAGGCCGTCCTCGAGGGCCTGGTTGAGAGCATCGGCGGAGACGATCCCACCCTTGAGGAAGGCGAAGGCGATGATCTCGTCGCGCCCCTGGATCGTCAGGATGCCGGTGCTGCGCTCGATTCCAAGGCGCAGGAGGACTTCGGGCAGCCCCTTCTGCTCGATCGAGCCCTCGGTCCTCATCGCTCGCCGCGCCCCTGTTTCCGATATCGCAGGGCGAAGTACAGGACCAGGCCGCCGAAGGCCACGAGCGGCGGCAACAGCGACGGTCCGGCGTGCAGGAAGGGCGCGCCGTAGCCCAGCCGGTGCGCCAGCGGCAGGGTCGCCAGGCCGACCAGCGCCAGCAGCCAGAGCGCCGCCCGCCCGGTGCGCCCCACCTCGGCCTCCGGAACTCCCGCCAGCAGCACCCGCCGCAGGCGATCGATGCCCGGCCCGAACCAGTGAGGCGTCGGCTTCGAGCTCCGGCCGTGCCGCGTCAGCAGGCGCACGACCACGGCGATCAGGACGAAGACGGCGACCAGCGGCAGCGACAGCGCCCGCCGCCAGTGTCCGAACCAGCCGGCCGTGCCCTCGGCCACCTGCCACTGGGCGCGCAGCTCCGAGCGGATCTCGTCGACCCGGGCCAGGCCGCCGTCGATCGGCACCACGCGTTCCACCCGGTCGCCCTGCAGCCAACGGTTCACCGCCTCGCTGTCGATCGCCCGCGCGGCGATCAGCTCTGCCTCGGACTCCTCGAAACGGTAGAGCTCGGAATAGGCCTGGCCCAGATTGAAGCGGATCTCCGCCACCTCCGGAGCGCTCTCCGAGGCGCGCGAAAAGTGGACCGCCGCCTGCTCGAAGTCCGAGACGTCGAAATAGTAGATGCCGAGGTCGTTGAGGGCCGCCGCGTCGCTCGACTCCCGCGAGAGAACCTGGAGATAGAGCGCCCGGGCCGTCTCGAGCTGGCCGAGCTTGCGATGGACATCGGCGCTGAGATGCTCGAGGGCGCTGCTCTCGGGCAGGATCGACCGCAGCAGGCCCAGGTGGCTGAACAGGTCCCCTTCGAGCCGGCCCAGCGACGCGCTGCGCATGGAGTGGACGGGCGGGTAGAGCTCGAGCCCGACCCGCCTGCCCTGCTCGGTGAGCGCCAGAGGGAGCGAGCCGACGAACAGCCAGATCGCCACCAGCAGCACCCGCTCGAGCCTGCCGCCGTAGGCCCAGAGCAGAACCGACCAGTAGATCGCGGTCCAGAGGACGCCGGCCGGCAGCAGAAACGGCCAGCTCAGCAGGACCAGGCAGAGTACGTGCGCGACCGGCGCGGCCGCGTAGCGGTTCAAGTAGCGATAGAGATCGAAGTAGAGCCCGGGACCGCGCGCCGCCATCAGGACGCCGACCAGAAGCAGGCCAGTCAGGGTGAGGACGGTGGCCAGCCAGAGGGCGAAGTTGTTGAGCAGGACGAAGCGGACCTGGGGGGCCTGGATCGACCTGGCCTGGCCCCGAAAGTAGCTCGACACCGCCTCGAGATAGCTGCCGCCGGCGAGCGCCACCCGGGCGGCGGCGAACGCTCCCTCCGGCCGCCACGGGTCGAGGCGATCGGCCGCCTCGAGGCTCCAGCCGGCGCGCTCGAGATCTCCGGCCTCGGCGAACTCGACCGCCCGGCGGGCGGCGGCGACGCTCAGCTCGGGAAGGTGCTCCATGCCCACCAGCCGGGTGTGCGCGAGGAGGGTCCCGATCGTCGCCGAGGCGCGCTGGCCGTCGCTCTCGTTGCAGGCCACCAGCCAGTCCAGCCAGTCGACCTGCAGCTGGGCGAGCCGGGCGCGGGCGCGCGGTCCGAGCGGAAACTGTTCGGCGGAGCCCGCCGGAGCCGGCTCCTGCGACAGCGCCGGGCCGGCCGCGAACGCCAGCGTGCAGAGGACCGCGAAGCGCAGCGCCCCGCGGCTAGCCCCGTTTGCGGACATATCGCATCCGGAGCTGGTAGAGCAGATCCTCGAGCACCGATGCCTCTCGAGGGGTAAGGTTGCCCTCCGTTTTCGCGCGCAGCACGTCGAGCAGGTCGATGTAGAAGCGCGCGGCGTCGAGGTTCTCCGCCGAGCCGCCGTCGGGCAGCCTGGCATCCCCCAGGTAGATCGCGATCGGCTCCGCCAGGATGCCGATCAGCTCCAGAAAGCTCGGCGTCCCCAGGGCACCCGCCCCGCCCGGGATCGCGTCGGCGGCATCGCCCTGCGGACCGGGAGCCCCGGGCGGCGGCGGATCGGCCTCGGCGCGCGGCGCCGGCCCGGTGGCCTTCGGGGCTTCGGGGCGCGGCGGCTCGGCAGCCTGCGGCGCCTCGGCCGGCCGCTTCGGAGGCTTCGCCGCAGCCCCGGCGTCGGCGTCCTCGAGGTGCTCGAAGCCCTCACGGAGCTTGCCGTCGGCGGTGAACATCCGCCTGTCGGTGACCTTGATCTTGGGTTCCTGCTTGTTGTCTTCCGTCACGCCAGGCCGGTTGCCGCTCTACGTTTGCGCTTCGGTGCGCTCGCCAAATCGTAGCAAAGGCGGGCGGGGGAACAGAAGGCCGGGGTAGGATCTCGCCGCGGATGAGCGAGCATCCCGATCGATTGCAGCGGCTGGTGGACCTGGTCGCGCACCTGCGCGGCCCCGACGGGTGCCCCTGGGATCGCGAGCAGAGGCTGGTCGACCTGCGCGCCTACCTGCTCGAGGAAGCTCACGAGGCGGCGGCGGCGATCGACGCCGAGGACCCCGACGGCCTGCTCTCCGAGCTTGGCGACCTGCTCTTCCAGATCGCCTTCATCGGCCGCATCGGCGAAGAGCTCGACTGGTTCTCGGTCGACCAGGTCGTCGACCGGATCGAGCGCAAGATGATCGACCGGCACCCCCACGTCTTCGGCGACCAGCGGCTGGAGAGCGCGGCCGAGGTGCGGCGCTCGTGGGAGGAGCGCAAGGCCGCCGATCCGGAGCGAACCGGCTCCCTGCTCTCCGGCGTCGCGGCCTCGCTGCCGTCGCTGGTGGCGGCCCTGCGCATGACCCAGAAGGCGGCGGGCGTCGGCTTCGACTGGCCCGACGCCGGCGGCGTGCTCGACAAGCTCGACGAGGAGCTCGGCGAGCTGCGCCGAACGCTCGGCGCGGGCGAACGGCCGGCCGACCGCGGCGCCGCCATGGAAGAGCTGGGCGACCTGCTGTTCAGCGTCGCCAACCTCGGACGGCACCTGGGAATCGATCCCGAGGCGGCGCTGGCGGCGGCGAACCAGAAGTTCCGACGCCGCTTCGAGCACGTCGAGCGCCGGCTGGCCGAGGACGGCAAGACGCTCGACCGCGCCGATCTCGACGAGATGGAGCGCTACTGGGAGGAGGCCAAGGTCAGGGGGAGCTCCCGCTAGCCGCCGCCGATTCGATCGCGGCGCGCAGGGCGGGCAGCACGGTATCGGCGATCTTCCGGTGACCGGCGGCATTGGGGTGGATGCCGTCGGCCTGGTTCAGCGACCGGCGGCCGCCGACCCCCTCGAGCAGGAACGGGATCCACTCGACGTCGAGCTCGCGCGCCAGGCGCGGGAAGACCGCCTCGAAGCGCTGGACGTATTCGGTGCCGTAGTTCGGCGGCAGCTTCATGCCGGCGAGCACCACCCGGGCGCCGGCCGTGCGGCCGCGCTCGACGATCTGGCGCAGGTTGCGCTCGGTCATCTCGGGAGAGAGCCCGCGCAACCCGTCGTTGGCGCCCAGCGAAACGAACAGAACGTCGGGGCTCTGCCGCAGCAGCCAGTCGAGACGGCTCAGGCCGCCGGCCGAGGTGTCGCCGCTGACGCCGGCGTTGACCACCCGCACCGCGAGGCCCGCCGCGCGCAGCCGGCGCTCGACCAGGGCCGGAAACGCCTCGTCCTCGGGCAGCCCGAGCCCGGCGGTCAGGCTGTCGCCCAGGAATACGATCCGGATCGCGGCATCGCCGTCGCGCTCGACCGCCGGCGACGATGGCGCGTCGCGCGCCGCCGCGCGCTCGGCGCCGGCCGGCGCCGGTGCGCGCTCCGTCCCGCAGCCCAGGGCCGGCAGCAGGGCGAGGAGGGGGACCCACGCTCGGGGCAGACCGCGCACAACGGCGGAATTGTAGCCCCGCGACGGCTCTACTCTTCGGCGCGAGCTCCGGCGAGGGCGATCAGGACTGGACCGTACCGACCACCCTTCTGCCGTTGGCCGAAACGCCGGTCGCGGCGCCGCCGCAGGGCCGAGAAGGCCGCGGTGTCTTCGAGCGAACCTCGGAACACTCGCTGGACTGCTACCGTAAGAAGGGCTTTCATACTCCTCCCGTACGACTTTCGAGACAGCGTTCCCGATGCCGAGATCATCAGCAGACCCGCAGCAAACCTCGCGCCCGATCGAGTCCGCCGCGGCGTCTCGCGTGCCCGAGACGCCGCGAATCGAGCTACGGCAGCTGACCAAGCGGTTTCCCTCCGGCGGGACGACGCTCACGGTCCTCGACCGGGTCGATCTGCGGCTCGCGCCGGGGGAGTCGGTCGCCGTCCTCGGCCCTTCCGGGAGCGGCAAGTCCACCCTGCTCGCGCTGGCCGCCGGCCTCGATCGCCCCACCTCGGGCCAGGTGCTCCTGGACGGCCGCGAGATCCAGGCGCTGTCCGAAGACGAGCTGGCGCTGCTGCGCCGCCACGAGGTGGGGTTCGTCTTCCAGACCTTCCAGCTCCTGACCAACCTGACGGCGCTCGAGAACGTCCTCCTGCCCCTGGAGCTGGTGGCAGCCGAGCGGCCCGGCCGCCGCGCCACCGAGCTCCTCGAGGCGGTCGGGCTCGGCGACCGGGCTCATCACTACCCGGGCCAGCTGTCGGGCGGCGAGCAGCAGCGGGTGGCCCTGGCGCGGGCGTTCGCCACCAATCCGCCGATCCTGCTGGCCGATGAGCCGACCGGCAACCTCGACCGCGAGACCGGCCGTAAGGTGCTCGAGATCCTCGCCGACCTTCACGATCGCTCCCGCACGACCATGATCCTGGTCACCCACGATCCGGCGGTGGCGGCGGTGGCCGATCGCCGCGTCGAGCTCGAGGCGGGCCGACTCGCAGGTTCAGCAGGCTAGCCATGCGCGCCCGGAGCTTCCTGCGTCAGATGCTGCGCGAGTCGCGCGGCTCGCGCGCCCGCCTCGGCTTCTTCGTCGCCTGCCTGGCGGTCGGCGTCGCCGCCATCGTCGCGGTCGCCGGGCTCTCGGCCAGCCTCGAGCTAGGCATCCGGCGGGAGGCGCGGCAGCTGCTCGCCGGCGATCTGGCGCTCGAGGCGCGCGGCCCGCTGCCCGTGGCGGTGGACGAGCTCCTCGCCACTCGGCCCGCCGTCGAGCAGGTAAGGATCAAGGAGATGGTCACCGTGGTCGCGGCGCCGCCGTCCGCCGACGGCGCTCCGGGGCGCAGCCAGCTGGTCGAGCTCAAGGCGGTCGCCGGCGCCTACCCGTTCTACGGCGAGCTCGAGATCGAGCCCCTCGGGGATCCGGAGGGCCGCGATCTCGGCGCCGGTGATGCGAACGCCGGCGAGCTGGCCGGCCTGCTGACCGGCGACCGGGTCGTGGTCGCCGCCGACCTGCCGTCGCGGCTCGGCATCGCCCGCCGCGGCCCGCTCCTGATCGGCGGCGTCCCGTTCGAGATCACCGGCCTGCTGCTCCGCGAGCCCGACCGCGGAGCCGACGCCTTCACCCTCGGGCCGCGCGTCCTGATCTCGACCGCCGGTCTCGAGCGCACCGGCCTGGAGCGCTTCGGCAGCCGCATCTCGCATCGGCGCCTGCTGAAGACGCCTGCGGAGACCGGTAGCGCGGAGCTCGCCCGGCTGGCCGAGGAGCTGCGCCGGCTGTCGCCCGCGGGCGCCGGCGCCTTCCGGGTGGAGACCTATGCCGAGGCCCAGCCCGCGCTGCGCGAAGGCCTGGCGCAGGTCGATCGGTATCTCGGCCTGCTCGCCCTCCTGTCGCTTCTGTTGGGCGGCGTCGGCGTCGCCCAGACCACCCGCAGCTGGCTCGACGGCCGCACCGATTCGATGGCCATCCTGCGCTCGCTCGGCTTCCGGCCGCGCGAGGTCACCGGGCTCTACCTCGGCCAGACGCTCGCCCTCGGCCTCGCCGGCAGCGCCTGCGGCGCGGCCCTGGGCCTCGCCGCCCAGCACGCGGCGCCGCTGCTGCTCGGCGGCCTTCTGCCGGCGACCCTGGAGCTGCGCGTCTGGCAGCCCGAGCCGGTGCTCCGGGGTCTGGCCCTCGGCACCGCCACCGCGGTGATCTTCAGCCTCTCGCCGCTGGCCGCGATCCGGCGGGTGCCGCCGCTCCGCGTCCTGCGCCGGGAGATCGAGCCGCTGCCGCCGAGCCGCTGGGGCCACGCGTTCACCCTGCTTACCCTGGTCGCCGCCATCTGGCTGGCCGCGGCGGTGCAGTCGCGGTCGATGCTGATGGGCCTCCAGTTCACCGCCGGCATCGCCGGAGTCGCGGCTCTCCTGGCGCTGGCGGCGCTGGCGCTGGTGCGGATGCTGTCCCGGCTGCCGCGCGGCCGCGGCGGCGGGAGCGGCCGCGTCTGGCTCCGGCACGGCCTGGCCTCGATCGCGCGGCCGGGCAGCGGCACCGTCGGCGCCGTGGTCGCCGTCGGCCTGGGGGTGGTGCTGCTGCTGGCGGTCGCCCTGGTCGAGCGCACCCTGCGGCACGAGCTCACGCCGGAGCTCGAGGAGCGCGCGCCGACGGCGTTCCTGGTCGACATCCAGCCCGACCAGTGGCCGGGAGTGAGCGCCCTGCTCGGCGCCGAGGGCGCCACCCGGGTGCGGTCGGTGCCGGTCGTCACCGCCCGGCTCGTGCGTCTCGACGGCCGCGACGTCCGCGATCTGGCCGACGACGAGGGGCAAAGCAGCGACAGTCGCTGGGCGCTCACCCGCGAGCAGCGCCTGACCTGGATGGAGACCCTGCCGCAAGACAACCGCATCGTCGCCGGCGCCCTCTGGTCGGATCCCGAGCGCGCCGAGGTGAGCGTCGAAGAGGAGTTCGCCCGCGAGCTCGGCGTCGAACTCGGCAGCGAGCTGGTGTTCGACGTCCAGGGGGTCGAGCTGCCGCTGGCCGTGACCAGCCTGAGGTCGGTCGACTGGCGCACCTTCGACATCAACTTCTTCCTGGTCGTCGAGAGCACGGCGCTGGCCGAGGCGCCGCACTACCGGGTGGCAACGGCCAAGCTGCCGGCGGGCCGCGAGCAGACGATCCAGGATCGCCTGGCGGCCAGCTATCCGAACGTCACCCTGATCGAGATCGGCCGGCTGCTCGCGCGGATCCGCGAGGTGCTGGCGCGGCTGGCGACCGGGGTCCAGTTCCTCGGCGCGTTCACCGTCCTGGCCGGCATCCTGATCCTCGCCGGGGCGATCAGCGCCGCCACACTCAAGCGCTCGCGCGAGCTGGCGCTGCTCAAGACCCTGGGCATGACCCGCAAGGGGGTCGCCGCCATGCTGGCGGTCGAGTTCGCGGCCCTCGGCCTGGTGGCAGGAGGCCTCGGCGCCGCCGGCGGCACTCTGCTCGCGCGCACCGTCGTCACCCTCGGCATGGAGCTCCCCTGGCGGTTCGAGGCCGGGCCGGTGGCGCTGGCGGTGGTCGCGAGCGTCGTCCTGACCGCGATCACCGGGGTGCTGGCGAGCGCCCGGGCGCTGCAGTCGCGGCCGATCGAAGTGCTCAGGTCGGAGTGAAGGCCTGCCCCACCGCCGCTCCCGGCCGACCTGCCCGCCATCGAAGGGCGTTAGGATGGGTCCTGAACCCGCCCGCCCGAGAGGAGGCCGTATGAACCCCGAGCCCGCCAGGCCCGATCCGTCCCCGCTCCGCCTCTGGCCCGCCATCGCGCTGTTGGCGCTGCTCTGGATCTTCCGCTACTTGCCGAAGCTGGTCGAGGATCCGCCGCTGCAGCTGCTGATGGTCGCGTTCTTCGGCCCGCTCATCTGCGCCCTCTTGATCCTCGTCTGGTGGGTCGGCGCGAGCCGCGCGACCTGGCGCGAGCGGGTGTTCGGTCTGCTCGGCTTCGTGGCCCTCGCGGTGATCGGCTTCTTCGCCGGGGACTTCACGATCCGCGGATTCGGCACCCTGGCCGCGGTCCAGTGGGGAGTATGCGCCTTCGTCGTGGGGCTCGTGGCGTCCAGATGGATCCGTCCCGAGCGGCGCGCGGTCATCGGATTGGCCGCGGCTGCCCTGGCGTTCGGCTACTGGGCCCTGGTGCGGATGGACGGGGTCTGGGGCGGCGACTTCAAGGCCGAGCGCTCCTGGCGCTGGTCGCGCACGGCCGAAGACGAGTACCTCGCCGAGCGCGAGAGCCGCAACAACGGCTCGAGCCTCGACGAGCCTCTGGCCGCGCCCGACTGGCCCGGGTTTCGCGGACCCGGACGCGACGGGGTGGTGCCGGGCGTGATTCTCGCGGAGGACTGGAACGCGCGGCCGCCTCGCGAGCTGTGGCGCATCCCGGTGGGGCCGGGGTGGTCGTCCTTCGCGGTCGCCGGCCGGCGGATCTTCACCCAGGAGCAGCGGGGCGAGCTCGAGGCCGTCGTCGCCTACGACGCCGAGACCGGCGCCGAGCTCTGGGCCTACGAGTACCCGTCCCGCTTCTTCGAGGCGATGGGCGGAGTCGGCCCGCGGGCGACTCCGACCCTGGCCGATGGCGTGCTCTTCACGCTCGGCGCCGAGGGGCTCCTGCATCGCCTCGATCCCGAGACCGGAGCGGTGGCCTGGCAGGCCGATCTGCGCGCGGACTCGCGGCGCGAGCCGCCGATATGGGGCTTCTCCTCGTCGCCGCTGGTCGTCGACGGCCTGGTCGTCGTGCACGCCGGCGGCGACGGCGATCGGGGGGTGCTCGCCTACGGCGTCGACGACGGGCGGCTGCGCTGGGGCGCCCCCGCCGGCGGCCACAGCTACAGCTCGCCGCAGCTCTCGCGGGTCGCCGGCGAGAGCTCGATCCCGGTGGTCACCGACCAGGGGCTGGTGCTCTACGATCCGGCGGACGGCTCGGTGCTGTGGACCTACGAGTGGCCGATCAACAACTACCGGGTGCTGCAGCCGCTGGTGATCGGCGAGTCGACGCTGCTGCTGAGCACCGGCCAGGGCGTCGGCACGCGGCGGCTCGACCTGCGCCGCGACGGCGCCGGGCTGGCGGGCGCGGAGCGCTGGACCTCGCGCGGCATGAAGCCCGACTTCAACGACTTCGCGGCGCACCAGGGCTCGCTCTACGGCTTCGACCCCAACATCCTCGCCTGCATCGATCTCGAGACCGGCGAGCGGCGATGGAAAGGAGGCCGCTACGGCGCCGGCCAGCTGCTGCTGCTCCCCGACGCCTCGCAGCTCCTGGTGATCAGCGAGAAGGGCGTCCTGGTGCTGGTTCGGGCGACGCCCGAGCGACACGAGGAGCTCGCCCGGATGAAGGTATTCGAGGCCAAGACCTGGAATCACCCGGTGCTGGTCGGCGACCGGCTCTACCTGCGCAACGCCCGGGAGGCGGTGGCCCTGGCCATGCCGCTGGGTTGACCCCGAGCGGGCTGGCGTGACCGGCTAACGCTCGACTACATCGGTCCGAACTTCATAGCTCACGCCGCCGACGCGCGTGTCGCCGCTCAGCTGCAGGACGTCGAACTCGAAGTCGCGCCCGGGGGTCGTCGGCAGTCGGCGGATCCGAACGTAGACGTTGCCCTTGAAGCCGGCCGGCAGCTGCAGACCCTCGAAGCTCGCCCCCTCGTCGGCGATCCGGTAGCCCTCTTCGACCCGCTCGAAGCCGCTGCCTTTCATGCCGCCGCGCTGGAAGACGGCCGCCATCGACTCGCTGAAGGCGAGCACGACCTCTCCATGGGGCAGGAAGGAAGGGCGCCTCCCCTCGCGCGGTCCCTGGACGAGCAGCGTCGCCAGCGCCACCTGTTCGGCGTCGTTGGTCACCGCGAAGGACGCGTCGTAGGGCTCGTCGCTGCCGAGGGGAACGACGTCGAGGTTCCGCCAGACCAGGTTGTTGTTGGCGCGCACGTTGGCGCTGATGCTGGTGCCCTCGGGGGTGGCCATCGGATCGCTGGTGGAGACCCAGCGCGCCAGCAGACAGTAGTGGCCGGCGCTCGGCAGGCTCGTCCACTCCTTCTCGACGATGCGAGTCGAGTTACCGGTGAAGCCGGTCACCGGCACGCTGCCCAGGAGCGTCCACCCCGTCGGCCACGAAAGGGAGGTCGAAGCGTTGGCCCAGTAGATCTCCAGGTTCCCGGTCGCGGCGGTCGAAGAGCCGTTGTGCACCTTGACGTAGACCCAGTGCGAGGGACTGCTCTGCACCGGGTTCTGGTGCTGGTGCTGGTGGATCAGCGCGGTGTCCTGTGCGGCGCGGGCCCAGATGTAGGGGCTCTTGTGCATGGCCTCGGCCGCGGTCGCGGGATCCGGCTCCTTGCCGGTGTCGTTCCAGGTGTCCTTCATCCAGACGTTGTCGACGTCCGGTGACGAGCATCGGAAGTTGGCGACCGTCAGCGCCGTGTTGTTGAGCGCCTTGTGATTGTCCTCCTGCTGCGAGCCCGTGGCGACGCCCATGGCGTCGTTCGGAGTCACGCCCGGGGGATAGGTGACGAACGGATTCGACCAGTAACGCAGCCGTGTGCAGCTGACGCCTGCGGCGGCACACCCCGAGTTGTAGCCCATGATCGTCCGCCACGGCGAGACGCCGGTGGCGGTGGGCGCGGTCTCCAGGTGGGCGTGGTTGTAGACGTACGGGCTGTTGTTCGTGGGGTCCACGTACCAATCGTGCCGCGCGCCCATGATGTGCCCGAGCTCGTGCCCGAAGCTGTAGTTGCCGGTGGCGCACGACCGCTTGATCACGCCGAAGGCGTACTGCTGGAACGCGTTGGAGACCGTGCTCATGATGTAGGCCTCGCCGCACCAGTCGAGGGTGTTGGTGATCAGCACGACCAGATCGGCGGCGTAGGTGTCTCTGAGGGTGTGCAGGTTGTCGAGCACGCCATCGGAGGAGCTCTGGAGGGCGGTCTTGTCGGTCGTGGAGTTCCCCGATTCCGTGTAGGTGACCTCCAGCAGGTAGGCGAGCCGCAAACGCTGGCTCACGTTGCTGTTCGCATACGACTCATTGGTCTCGGCGACCGCCAGGAACGCCTCCGCCTCCATCGCCTCGGTACCGCCGGCGCCTATGCGTGCCGCCTGGGTGTAGGCGATCAACACGTCGATGTCCGAAGCGGGGTCGGTCGAGCAGGTGTCGGCCTCCGCCAGCGGGTCGAGCTCGACCTCCTCCGGGTCGGCCTCGTCGGGATAGCGCGACCGATCGACTTCCTGGACGTAGTGAACGCCGGCCTCCAGGTAACGGATCTGGAAGTGCCTGCCGGCCATTGTCGAGATGTTGCCGATCAGCACTTCGCCATTGAGGACCAGAGTCACCGCGCTGCCGGGCTCGCCCTCGAGGGTGCCGTGCCAGACCACGGCCGTTTCGCTCGGCTGCTCGCGCCGCTCCAGCACGACCCGACGCACCACGTCCTCGAACAGCTCGACGGTGATCGTGGTGCCGGGCTCGACCCGCAGGGCGGCGGGGTCGATCTTGACTCCGCGCGTCCGGATCACCCATTCCTCTTCGGCAGGCTGCGTCCCCGTGATCTCGACCGGAATGATCAGCCCGTCCCCGGGCTCCGTCGGCTCACAACCGGTGCAGCCGGTGAGCGCGAGAAAGACGACGAGCACGAACCCCATCGACTGCTTGAACCCACGCATCCGTTGCCTCCTTCCCGGCCGGCCTCCGGCAGGAGCCCGGCGGAAGCGGCCGTCACGACATTCTTGATGACTCCCCGGGTACGGCTATACCAGCTGGGGCGACGAGCCGCGACGTACCATCGGGCGGGCATGGCCACCACCCGGCGGAACGGCCTCGAAGGCCGGCTCCCGGGTGGGCTGCCCACCCCGGCTTCATCGCCGCGAGTCCTGAGGACTCCCGCTCGCAAGAGCATGCCCGGAAGCCCTGGACGCGGTCCGGCACCGGCCAGCCGCCCGGCTCTGGCTCCTCAGGAGTGCGCGAGTCGAGAAAAAATTTGTCGTGCTCGGCCGGGGCGCCGAGGAGGGTCCGCCTTCACTCGGCTGCCACCCGCTCGAGCGCCGCGCCGGGCTCCACCTCCGCGAAGGGCATCGGGTTCACCCAGCGCGGGTCAGGTCCGAAGGTCTCCTCCAGGACGCCGAGCGGAGATCTGCTCTCGGCGCACGTGCCACAGAAAGAGTGCTCCACGTGCCCGCAGCCATCTCCACAGCAATGGAGCGCATGGCAGAAGCAATCTCCGCCGTGGCTGCCCCACTCGCCCCAGTAACACGTGGTTCCTTCGGCCGGTGCCACTTCGAACCAGCCGCCAGCGCGCCCCTGGAACCTGTCGGGGTACTCGACGTCGGACCCTGAGGCGTCCGGGAAGGGAACGTAGAGCAGGTCCCAGGCCCCTTCTCTCTCAGCGGCTGATACCTGTTCGATGAGGACAGCCTTGGGGCCGTCGCCCTCGAAGAGCTGGCGCAGGAAGGCTCCCTCCGGCTCTTCCATCAACGAGCCGTGGAGACGCTCCAGAGTCTCCGCTCCATCCAGGACCCTTTGCGATGGCTGCCCCTCCTGCGCCGAATAGCCCGGCAGCAGCCTGGAGTGGACGACGTACGTGATCTCGGTCAGGACCTGCCCCACGGAGAGCTCGGCCGCCGCCTCCTCGACCCCCGGGGCCTCCTGAGCTGCGTCGCTCGAGAGTCCCGCCATCGCCACCGCCGGAAACAGGACCAACGCTGCCAAACCATGAGCCTTCATGGCAACCCCCCCTTTCGCCAGTGAGTTGATTTGGAAGCATATTAACACAAAAAGAGCTCCGCGCGGGCATCGCGCGAAGGTCCGTCAGGACGGTGCGGCTAGCGAGCGACGTCCGGGCCCGCCGCCCGTCCGGTCAGTGAGCTGACCGGCACGAACTCGAAGCCGGCGGCGAGCGCCTGCGGGATCTCCTGGCGCAGAACGGCGATGGTGTCGGCGTGCGGATGGCCGATGGCGACCGCCGAGCCGCGGTCGTGGGCGAGTTGGAGGAGGCGGCGGAACTGGGCTCGGATCGCCTCCGGGCCGGCCTCGGCGTCCAGGAACACCTGTCGCTCCGCCGCCGCCAGCCCCATCTCGAGCGCCAGGCTGTAGCCGACGCTGTCGGGGCTGGTGCGCGAGTCGAGATAGAACAGGTCGCGCTCGGCGAGGACGCCGAGGATCGTGCGCATGCTCTGCGGATCGGCGCTCAGCTCGGAGCCCATGTGGTTGTTGACGCCCCGGGCGCCGTTGACGGCGCCCAGCGCCCAGCGGGTCGCCGCGTCGAGCTCGGCCGCGCTCATGCCGCTGTAGAGGGCCCCCGGCCCGGGATCGGCCTCGGTGCGCGGCTGCATCGGCAGATGGAGCAGGACCTCGCCGCCCCGGCGGTCGAGCTCCGCCACCACCTCGTGGGTCCGGATCTCGAACGGCAGCACGCCGAACGACAGCGGCACGCCGAGCTCGCTGAGCTCGACCACGTCCTGGACCCGGCGGCCGAGGTCGTCGATGACCAGCGCGATCCGGCGGCCTTCGCCGCGTGGGATCGGCGCTGGCTCGAGGGCGTCCGGAGCGGGCTCCTCAAGCGCCGGAGGGCGGTAGCGCGGCTCGGGCGCCGCCTCGGTGACGGCCGGCGCCACCGGCCGGCTCGCGGGCGGCCCGGCGGGCGCGGCTTGCCGCCCGCCGACGCCGATGAGATAGCCGACGATCAGCCCGGCGAGGCCGACGCCCACGACCAGCGACCAGCTCTGCTTCTGAACCCCCCTCCTCACCATGCCTAGCCCTGACCGACCTTCGGGATCGAGACCGCGACCTCAGGCGACCTTCTTGAGCGGCGGCTGGGCCTCTCGCAGGCGCTCGAGGCCGCGCTTGAGGATCAGCTCCTGGAGCGGCACCTCCGCCTCGGACAGGTTGCGGCTCGACTCCGACACCAGGAGCTCGGGCTCGAGGCTGGTCTGGATCGGCTCCTCGTCGGGGCCGGTGTAGAACGCATCGGTCAGGAAGAGCTCACCGCCGGTCGACAGCTCGACCGCGATCTGGCGCCCGGCGTGCCCGAAGGTCGGCTCCCCGACCAGCTCCGCCGCCCCCGACTGGCTGAGGATCGCGGCCAGGATCTCGCTCGCGCCCTGGGTGGCGCGATCGATCAGCACCACGAGGCTCCCCTGCCAGACCGGCAGCCGCTCGCCGGTGAAGGTCTCGATGATTTCGGAGCGGCTCTTGAGCCCCCCCAGCTTGCCGGTGACGAAGAGCTCGGCGACCTCGTAGGCGGCCGCGCTCGAGCCGCCGGCGACGCCCCTCAGGTCGACCACCAGCCCGTCGGCGCCTTCCGCCGCCAGCGACGTCAGCAGGCGCTCCACCGCGTCCCGGGTCTCGGGCCCGAACCGGGAGAGACGGAGCACCGGAACCTCTTGCTGCCGCACCACCGCCGGGGGCGGCGGCTCGAAGACCGCCAGCGTCAGGGTCCTATCCTCGCTCTGGCCGCGCCGGATGACCTCGAGCGCCAGCTCGGTCCCGGGCTCGCCCGCGAACAGCGCCTGGATCTCCCAGAGCGGCATCCGGCGGGTGCGGCGACCGTTGATCTGGGCCACGGCGTCACCGCGCTGCAGTCCGCTCGCTTCGCCGGGGCTGCCGGGCGCCACCGCCAGGACATAGGCGATCCCACGCTCCTTGACCATCGCGACGCCGCTGTGGCCGGCGCCGATCTCGCGCGCCCGGCGGTAGCGCTCGACCTGCTCGCCGGGCACGAACGTCGACATCGAGTCGAGCGCGTCGGTGGTGCCGTCGAGAGCGCCGGCAAACAGCAGGTCGACCGAGGTCTCCTCGACGTAGGCGCGGCGAATCAGGTTGAGCACCTCGGTGAAGATCGACAGGCTCTTGTAGAGCGAGTCCTCCTCGGCCTGCTCGCGGGTGACGGCGCGCGCGAAGGTGCCCGAGGCGATGGCGACGATCACCAGGATCGACAGGGTGGCAAAGAGTACGCGGCCACGGGTCATGGGATCTCCGGCTGGTCTCGGGACGTTCCTCGAGGGACTCTCGGCAGGGCTCAACGAAGCCAGTCGAGCGGGTCCTGGGGCTGATTCTCGACGCGGATCTCGAAGTAGAGGACCTCCGGCGCCGTCCCCAGAACCTCCCCCAAAGATACCACATCGTCGACCCCCACCCGCACGCCGCGCAGGCCGGCGTAGATGGTGAAGGCCCGCCGCGGATGCTCGACGACGACCGTCGGACCGTAGCCCTCGAGCGGCCCGGCGAAGACCACCCGGCCGGGGTACACGACCCGCGCTTGCGCCCCCGTCGCCGGCTCGATCCGCAGTCCGTTGTGCGGCACCCGCGTCCGGTAGCGAGGGTCGAGCCGGGGCCCGAAGCGAGTGACCACGCGGCCGTCGAGCGGCCAGTCGAGGACGCCACGGAACTCCTGCAGCGGGGTCCCGGCGAGCTCGCCGGGAGCCCGTCCGTAGAGGAAGTCGAGCAGGTTGGCCAGCCTACGCTCCTTGTCGAGCAGGCTGGCGGTCTCTTCGCCCAGGCGGCTGCGGGCGCTCTCCAGCTCGTCCAGCCTCCGGCGCTGCCGACGCTCGGCGGCGCGCAGCTCGTCCTGGCGCGCCGCCTCGCGCGCCAGCAGCTCGGCCACCCGGGCCTGCCGGCGCCGCAGCTCGGCGCGCTCGCGATCGAGCTCGATGCCGCGAGCGCGGTGGCCGTCGATCGCGCGCGCCGCCCGGCGGGCGAAGAAGCGGAGGATGCGGACGCCGTGCAGCAGCTGGCCCTCGGAGCGAATCGACAGCAGCATCCTGAGCGCGCCGTGGCCGCCGATCCGGTGGAGCGCCACCAGGCTCCGGCGCAGCCCCTCGCGCGAGCCGGCGAGCGCGGCGCTCAGGGCCGCGACCCGGCGCTCGGACTCCAGGAGTCCGGCCTCGCCGATCGCTCGCTCGGCCCGCGATTCCGCGACTCGCCGCCCCTGGAGATCGAGCTCGAGGAGGGTCCGATCGAGCTCCCCGGAGAGTCCGTCCCGGCGCTCGCTCAACTCCGCCAGCCGGCTCTCCAGAAGCGCGATCTGCCCTCGAATCCGCTCGAGCTCGGCCTGCCGGTCGGAGCCCGCCGCGGCCGGCTGCGCGAGCCCCGGTGCCGCGGTCAGCAGCGCCGGCAGAAGGAGGACGGCCGGGTGGTAGAGTTTGCTGCGCACGGAACGAGATGCCGCCGCCCCGGATTCTACCCGCGTCCACCCACCCTTGATCTGCCTCCCCGACCTCGCGCGCCGCCGCCTGTTGGCCTCGGCGTGCGTCCTGGTGCTCGCCGGCGGCTGCGAGCCGCCTCCTCTCACGCCACCGGGCAACGAGCTCACGGTCGCCCTGCGCAGCGCGCCGATCCACCTCGATCCGCGGATCGCGACCGACCAGGCGTCGAGCGCCGTCCTGCAGCTGGTGGTCGGCGGCCTGGTGACCAAGAGCCCGAACGGCGACTACGTGCCCGACCTGGCCGAGTCGTGGGAGATCCTCGACGGCAACCGGCGCTACCGCTTCCACCTGCGGCCCGGGGTGACCTTTCACGACGGCCGCCCGCTGTCGGCGCGCGACGTCGTCTGGACCTTTCAGTCGATCGTGGACGAGCGCGTGACCACCGCCAAGCGGGGCGCCTTCGCCCAGCTCGAGCGGGTCGAGGCGGTCGACGAGATGACGGTCGATTTCGTCCTCAACGAGCCCTTCGGCGCGATGCTCGGCAACCTGACGCCCTACGTGGGCATCGTGCCCGAGGGCGCGGAGCCCGACGCGCTCAATCGGCAGCCGATCGGCACCGGCCCGTTCCGGCTGGTCGAGCGCCGCCAGGATCGGATCGTGGTCGAGGCGTTCGACCGCTACTGGAACGGCCGGCCGAAGCTCGATCGGGTGATCTTCCGCGACGTGCCCGACTCGACGGTGAGGGCCCTCGAGCTGCGCAAGGGATCGGTCCAGCTGGTGGTCAACGAGCTGCAGCCCGACGTGGTGGTCGATTTCAGGACCGATCCCAGATTCAAGGTGGTCGAGGATCCGGGCTCGAACTACGCCTACGTCGGCGTTCACCTCGAAGATCCGGTCCTCGCGCACCGCGGCGTCCGGCGCGCCCTCGCCCACGCGCTCGACCGGGAGCTGATCGTGCGCTCGATCTGGCGCGGGCTGGGCCTGGTGACCGAGACGATGATGCGGCCGGGCCACTGGGCGCGCAACGACGATCTCGAGCCGATTCGCTACGACCCGGCCGCCGCGCGCGCCCTGCTCGACGCCGCCGGCTACCCCGACCCGGACGGCGACGGGCCCGAGCACCGCTTCCGTCTGACCTTGAAGACCTCGACGGACGAGACGTACGTGCTACAGGCCCAGGTCATCCAGGCTATGCTGGCCGAGGTGGGCATCGCCCTCGAGATCCAGTCGCACGAGTTCGCGACCTTCTATAACGACATCAAGCAGGGCAACTTCCAGCTCTTCACCATGGTCTGGACCGGGGTCGTCGATCCGGACATCTACAGCCTGACGCTGCACTCGAAGAACATTCCGCCGGTGGGCGCGAATCGTGGTCGCTTCCGCAACCTCGAGTTCGATCGCCTGGTCGAGCAGGGCGCGGCGCACGCGCTACCGGCCGAGCGGCTGCCCTACTACCTGCGAGCCCAGGAGATCCTGGCCGAGGAGCTGCCTTACGTCGGCCTCTATATCAAGAGCAACTTCGCCATCATGCCGGCGACGCTCGAGGGCTACGAGAACTACCCCAGCGGCGAGCTCTTCAGCCTGGCGCGGGTCCACTGGCGCCAGAGTCCCTAGAATCGAGCGCTCTAGTACGACTCGACGGCCTCGTCTTCGTCGTCGTAGACCTCGAAGACCGTGATCAGCTGGGTGATCTGGAGGATGTCCTGCACCTTGGGCGGCAGGCTGAGCAGCTTCAACTTGCCGCCCCGGTTGCTCACCGTGGTGTAGGCGGAGACCAGCTCGCCGATTCCCGACGAGTCGATGGTGGTCACCGCCGCCAGGTTCATCAGGATGCTCCGCTCACCCTCCTGCAGGCAATTGAGCACCGCGTCGCGCAAAGCGACGTCGCCCACGCCGATTGTGATCTTGCCCTTGGGCTCGAGAATCGTGACTCCGTCCCGGGAGCGTCTGTCGATTTTCATCTCTCGTTCTCCTTTTGCGGCCCGGAGGCCATCGGAGCGGACGCCAGACGCTTTCTGAGCGTCACCACCGTCCCCCCCTCGGGTTTGAAACTGTAGTTGATGTCGTCCATGAAAGTGTGCATGAAGAAGATGCCGCGGCCGTCCGGGCGGAGCAGGTTGCCGGGCATCCGCGGATCGCCGACCTGAAGCGGGTCGAAGCCGACCCCCTGGTCGCTCACCTCGATCACCACCTCACCGGCGTCCACTCCGAAATCGATCTCGACTCTCTTCTCCGGATTCTGATGATTCCCGTGCTTGATCGCGTTGGCCACCGCCTCGCGAACCGCGAGGCTGATCGCATGCGCAGCCTCCTCGTCCAGGTCGAGCTTGCGAAGCGATTCCTCCACCACGATTTGAACGAGCTCGATGTTCTCGTACTCACTGCCGATCACCAGGTGAACCCGAGGGTTGTCAGCAGCCATTCTTGAAAGGCGAAGTCTAGCAGACGGTCCCGGAACCGCCCTACAGGGTCGGACCCGCACCTGGCCCGCCGGGCTGCAGGAAATCCAACAGCTTGGGGATGACGAAGACCAATTGTACGCTGTCGAAAACCGTGTGCGCCGCGATCGCCGCCCAGATGCTCTGGCGCCAGCGCACCAGGCTGGCGAAGATCAGCGACAGCAGGGTGATGCCGACCAGCATCAGCGGCTGGTCGTAGCTCAGATGGGCCAGCACGAAGGCGCCGGTCGACAGCGCGATGCCGATCCGCGGCTGCAAAAAGCCGCGGAAGAAGAGCTCTTCCACCACCCCGGCCGAGAGGCTGACGGCCACCCGGAGCGAGAGCGGCAGCGCGGCGACCCAGACCACCACCGGCGGCGCGCCCCGGGGGAGCAGCTCGTCGCCGCCCACGAGGTAGATCAGCGAGCCGACCAGGATCAGCACCATCAGGACACAGAGCCAGGCGCCGAGGCCGATGCCGGCACCCAGGGCGAGCTCCCGGGCAACGCCGTCCGTGCGCAGCCCGAACTGCCGCCGCCACGACGCCGACAGGCCGCGCTCCCCGCCCTCGTCGGCGCCGGCGAACCCGAGCACGTACCAGATCAGGAGTGCCAGCGCGAAGTAGAGGTGCAGCTGGAACAGATCGGCGGCGTGGAGCGTCTCCGGCAGGCTGCGCTCGAGGCCGATCAGCCCGAGCGGTGCGAAGATGCCGATCCAGAAGACCGCCGCCAGCGCCGACATCGCGACGACCCGGCGCAGCGTCGCAGCCATCGCCACCCGGTCGAGCGGGCTCGAGAAGCCGGGCGGCTGCAGGCCGCGGCGGGCCGTCGAACGGTCCACCAGCCAGGCGAAGATCACCGCCAGGGCGAGCGGGGCGGCGAGCCTCAGGGGGTCGAAGACCATGCCGCCCGGGATGATATCCTTGCCTGCTCCAGGAGGAACCCCCCAAGTGAACAAGTTTTCGGGCGTAGATTACCTAGATTTCGACTCGCTTCTCGACGACGAGGAGCGGCTGATCCGCGACACGGTGCGCGCGTTCGTCGACGACCGGATCAAGCCGATCATCGAAGAGTGCCACCGCGAGGCCACCTTCCCGCTGCAGATCGTGCCGGAGCTGGCGGCGCTCAACCTGTTCGGCGCCAGCATCGACGACTACGGCCTCCCCGGCCTCAAGGGCACCGCCTACGGCCTGATCATGCAGGAGCTCGAGCGCGGCGACTCCGGCCTGCGCAGCATGGTGTCGGTGCAGAGCAGCCTGGTCATGTACCCGATCTACGCCTTCGGCTCCCAGGAGCAGAAGGACCGCTGGATTCCAGCCCTCGCCTCGGGCGAGGCGATCGGCTGCTTCGGGCTGACCGAGCCCGACTTCGGCTCGAACCCGGGCGGCATGCGGACCACCGCACGCCGCGACGGCAACGAGTGGGTGCTCAACGGCGCCAAGCAGTGGATCACCAACGGCACGCTCGCCGCGGTGGCGGTGGTCTGGGCTCGCACCGAGGACGGCATCCGCGGTTTCCTGGTCGAGAAGGGCACGCCGGGGTTCACCGCCACCGACCAGCACGGCAAGTTCTCGCTGCGCGCTTCGGTGACCTCGGAGCTCGGCTTCCAGGACTGCCGGATCCCGGCCGACAACGTGCTGCCCAGGACCGAGGGCCTCAAGAACGCCCTGATGTGCCTGAACCAGGCGCGCTACGGCATCGCCTGGGGCGGGCTGGGGGCGGCCATGGACTGCTACGACACCGCCCTCGAGTACGCCAAGCAGCGCATCCAGTTCGGCGGTCAGCCGATCGCCAGCCACCAGCTGGTGCAGGACAAGCTGGTCTGGATGGTCACCGAGATCACCAAGGGGCAGCTGCTGGCGCTGCAGCTCGCCCGGCTCAAGGACCAGGGCAAGCTCAAGCACTACCACGTCTCGATGGGCAAGCGGAACAACGTCTGGGTGGCGAGGGAGAGCGCCAAGCTGGCGCGCGAGATCCTGGGCGCCAACGGCATCGTCGACGACTACCCGGTCATCCGCCACATGCTGAACATCGAATCGGTCTACACCTACGAGGGCACGCACGACATCCACGGGCTGGTGATCGGCGAGCGCATCACCGGCATCCCAGCCTACAATCCGCCGGCGCGCAAGCCGGCCCCGGAGCTCGACGCCGTCACCCACCCGGTGAGTGACTGACGATGGTCCTGGACCTCGATTTCGAGCAGCAGTTCATCCGGGTCACCGAGCTGGCGGCGGTCGCCGCGGCCAAGACGATGGGCTACGGCGATCGCAAGCACGCGGACCACGTCGCGGTAGAGGCGATGCGCACCGAGCTCGACCGGGTCGAGATGGCCGGCCGGATCGTCATCGGCGAGGGCGAGCGCGACGAGGCGCCGATGCTCTACGTCGGCGAGGAGGTCGGCGCCTTCAAGGGCCGGGAGGACGCGCCCGGCGTCGACATCGCCGTCGATCCGCTCGAGGGCACCAACCTGTGCGCCACCGGCGCGCCGGGCGCCATCGCGGTGCTGGCGGCCGCCGAGCGCGGCGGCCTGCTGCACGCGCCCGACATCTACATGGACAAGATCGTGGTCGGACCGACGGCGCGCGACGCCAGCGTCCACCTAGATGCGCCGGTGGCCGAGAACCTGCGCTCGATCGCCGACGCCTACGGCCGCTCGGTCGACGAGCTGACCGTGGTGGTGCTCGACCGCGAGCGCCACCGCCAGCTGATTCGCGACATCCGCCAGTCGGGAGCGCGCATCCGCCTGATCGGCGACGGCGACCTTTCGGCCGGCATCGAGGCCGCGATCCGCGGCTCCGGCGTCCATGCCGCGATGGGCATCGGCGGGGCGCCCGAGGGGGTGGTGACGGCGGCCGCGATGCGCTGCCTGGGGGGACAGATCTACGCCCGGCTGACGCCGCTCGACGACCGCCAGCGGCAGCGGGTCGAGGAGATCGGCATCGACGACGTCGATCGGCTCTACACCGCCGACGACCTGGCTCCCGGCGAGCAGATCCTGTTCTGTGCGACGGGCGTCACAGGCAGCCGGCTGATCAATGGCGTACGCTTCTTCGGGGGCGGGCACCGGACCTCCACCCTCTTCATGTCGCTGACCCAGCACACCATTCGCTTCGTCGACACGATCCACCGCGACGACCTGGGGACACCGGTCTTCTTCCGCTAGCCCGACCGACCCCGACGTGATCAAACCGGACCACTGGATCCGCGACTGGGCGATCGGCGGCGGCGTCACTCCCTACACCCCGGAGCAGGTCAACGCGGCGAGCTACGACGTTCGCGTCAGCGACCACTGGATCTGCCCAACGCGCGACCCGGAGGAGTTCTCCGCCGCCTACATCAAGCTCTTTCCGGGCGAGGTGGTGCTCGCCTCGACGGTCGAGCGCGTGGTCATCCCGCGCACCGTCGCCTGCGACCTCAAGCTGAAGTCGACGCTCGGGCGGCTGTGGATCAACCACTCCATGGCCGGCTGGTGCGATCCCGGCTTCGAGGGCACGATCACTCTCGAGCTCCAGAATCTGGGCCCGGAGCCGTTCCGGCTCGAGGCCGGGCGCCGGATCGCCCAGCTCATCTTCGTCACCATGGAATCGGAGCCCGAGCTGGCCTACGGCGAGCCCGGCGCCAACTCGCACTATCAGGGGCAGCAAGGCACGACCCGGGCCCGCGAGTAGACTCGGGACCGGGGACGCCGATGAAGAGGGGCGGGCAGGCATGAGCATCAGCGGCAACCTGCGGACGCTGCAGTTCACCGAGCTGCTCCAGTGGCTGTCGCAGGGCACCAAGACCGGCACCCTGGTAGTCGCCAGCGGCGAGACCGAGAAGCGCGTCTTCTTCGACCGCGGGACGCTCATCTCGACGGCGTCCAACAATCCCAAGGAGTACCTCGGCCACTTCCTGCTCAGCCACGGCCTGATCGACGAGGTCGTCCTCGCCAAGGCGATGGAGATGCAGGAAGAGAGCCAGATGCTGCTCGGCAAGATCCTGGTCACCATCGGCGCGATCACCGAGGCCGACCTCGAGCACATGCTGCGGCTGAAGGCCGAGGAGAGCCTCTACGAGATCTTCACCTGGACCGAGGGCGAGTTCCGCTTCCTGGACCGCCAGCTGCCGAGCTTCACCATGATCCCGCTGGCGGTCAACGTCACCCATCTGGTGCTCGAGGGCACGCGGCGCCTCGACGATTGGAAACGGATTCGGGAGCGGATCTCCTCCGACCAGGCGGTGCCGGTCAAGGTCGCCGAGCTCATCCCGGAGCACGACGACGACCGCATGGCCTACCGCATCCTCGAGCTGGTGGACGACGACCGCACCATCGAAGAGATCGCGCTGCACGCCCACACCAGCGAGTACCAGGTCTGCCGGGTGCTCTTCCATCAGCTCGATCGCGGCGCGTTGAAGATCGTCCGGCCGCGGCCGCTCCCTTCCGGACCGGTGGCGGTGGAGGCCGAGGAGAGCGAGGAGCGGGAGGAGGTCGAGATCGACTCGCTGGTGGCCTCGGGCCTCGAGCTGGTGGCCGAGGAGGCCTACGAGCGAGCGCTCCGGCGACTGCGGGCGGCGCTCAGCCTCGATCCCGACAACCGGCAGACGCAGGCGACGATCCGGGAGGCAGAAGCGCGAATCGAGGCCAAGCTGGCGGCGGACGGCGTCGCGATGAGCTCGGTGCCGCACCTCGAGCGAGCGCTCGAAGAGCTGGCCGGGCTCGACATCACGCCCCGGGAAGGCTTCATCCTGACCCGGATCAACGACACCTACGACATCCAGACCATCGTCAAGATCAGTCCGATGCCCCAGCTCGACGCCCTGCTCACGTTCTGGCGCTTGAAGCGCGCCGGCCACGTCCGCCTCGAGGAGAAGGACTAGCCTGACGACGAGCCCCTACCAGGGCCAGGGCCTGGAGACGTGGCGGTTGCCGCGAATCGCGAAGCGCAGCGGCCAGCCGGCGGCCTCGCCCGCATAGTCGACGCCGATCCGCGGACCGGTGGCGATCTCCTCGGGCGACGCCGGCTCGCCCGCGGTCAGGCGCAGCTCGGGATGGCGCAGCGACAGCCCGTCGTGACGCCGGTCGATGCCCAGCGCCCGGCAGAGCTTGCCCGGGCCGCCGGCCAGGTCGCCCGGCCGCGGCGGGCGTCGCAGGGCGCGGCGCGCCGCCATCTCGTCGTCGCCCTCGACCGGCTCCGCGGCCCGGATGAGCACCGCGGTGCCTTCGCCCGCGCCACCGGCGACCGCGTTGAAGCAGTCGTACATGCCGTAGACCAGGAAGACGTAGGCGCAGCCGCCGGGCTCGAACAGCGTCGCGTTCCGCCGGGTCACCCGCCCGTGCCAGGCGTGGCTCGCCCGGTCCCCTTCGCCGAGGTAGGCCTCGGTCTCGACGATCCGGGCGACCAGACGCCGGCCATCGAGCCGCCGGACGACGTAGCGGCCGAGCAGGCCGGCGGCGACCTCCTCGCAGGGGCGGCGATAGAACTTCAGGGGCAGAGGCGTGAGACGGGACACGGCGCTGGCTGGATCTTTTCGCCTCGACGCGATCCGCGGCACCCGGCCGCGAGGGTCTCGCGGGTACGCCGCGGCGAGCCGGCGGGGCGGCTACTCCGTCGAGATCAGCTCCTGCGCCTCGACCCAGTCGAACGCCCGCAGGGTGGTCGTGCGCACGTTGCCGCCGGCGCCCAGGTGCAGGAGCACCGAAGCCGCCACCTCGTCGTCGGGCGCCTCCATGATGAAGACCCCGTCATGGCTGCCGATGGTCCAGTACTGGCTGACGATCTTCGCGCCCCGCTTCTCGGCGAACTCGTTGAAGCTGTCGGCCCGCTGCGGCGAGTCGCGGATGTTGCGGATCCCCTGATCGGTGTAGTCGAGCAGCACGATGAATGTGGCCATGGCGGTCCCCCGTTGTTCCAGGTCAGCGTCCTCGGCCGATCCTAACCGGCGCGGCCGCCGGAGCGCGAGAGCGGCGTGGCCGAGCGACGAGGACGCGGCGAGATGGCGCGCCGGAGCGGTGCGGGGACCGCGCGCCTGGCGTGCGCCAGATCGTCGCACCCGCAGGAGCGAGGAGCCGAGGCGTACTCTTCGTACGTCGCAG
>JBFGLX010000008.1:0-27266 GCA_041575955.1 Thermoanaerobaculia bacterium | reverse complement strand
GCGGGTGATCTGGGGCCGCGGCGTCGATCTGCTCAAGCCCCGCGACGGCGGCTACGCGGTGGCGCGGCCACTGGCGGCCGACGCCACCGGCGACTCCGGAGCCGAGCCGTTCGAAGTGATCGAGGCGATCCGCCTGTTCGGCGGCCTCGTCCGGATGGAGATCTACGGCCCGATCGTGCGCCTGCTGGAGGCCAACGGCTACCGGCGCGGCGATCTGACGAGGCCGGTGCCGGAGGCGGACTTCTTCCTGTTCGCCTACGACTGGCGGGACGACCTGGTCGTCTCCGCGCGGCGGCTGGCCGCGCAGCTCGAGCGGCTGCGGCGGGCGCGCGGGCTCGAGCTGCTCGAGGTCGACTTGATCTGCCAGAGCGCCGGCGGCCAGATCTGCCGCTACCTCGCCAAGTACGGCGGCGCGTCGCTCGAGAGCGCCGAGGCCCGACCGCCGGAGGCGCTCGAAGCCGTCCGCGTCGCCAAGGCGATCCTGGTCGGCACCTCCAACGGCGGCAGCGTCCGGATCCTCAGGGAGCTCGACCGGGGTCGGACCTACGTGCCCGCCGTCGGCCGCAAGATGCGGCCGGAGGTGCTGTTCACCTTTCCGTCGCTGTTCCAGGACCTGCCGGTCTACCGCGACGACGTCTTCGTCGGCGCCGACGGGGAGCCGCTGGCTCTCGACCTGTTCGACGGCGACGTCTGGCTGCGCCACGGCTTCTCGATCTTCGCGGTGCCGAGCCGGCGGCGAATCGAGCGGCGCGGCCGCGAGGATCTCTTCGGCGACGCCGCCGAGCGCCGTGCGGCCCTCGATCGGTTCCTCGACCGCGCCCGGCGGCTGCACGCCGTTCTGGCCCGCGACGCGGCCGGATTCGCAACCCGCTACTACTCGATCCAGAACGTCGCCGACGCGACGCCCGACCGCGCGGTGCTGCTCGAGCGTCCCGCGGGCGGCTGGGAGCTCCTGTTCACCGGCGACCGCAGGCTGCGCAAGCGGCCGCAGCTGCGGGCGGCGGTCACCGCCGGCGGCGACGGCCACGCCCCGGTCGCCAGCCAGGCGTGGCTGTCACCCCAGGAGCGCGCGGCGCTGGCGGCCGAGCCGCTGCACCTCCGCGGCGACCACTTCGCCATGATCCTCGACCCGCTGGCGCTCGAGCGGATCCTCTCCTATCTCGCCGACTAGTCTGATCGCCCCCCTCACCCTCAATCCCTCTCCATCCCCTCACGGGGGGAGAGGGACGCCCCCGCCCGGCACTTGCAGGGCAGAAACTCGACTCGAAGGTGGCGGGTGAGCCGGCCCGCAGGCTGGCTGACCCGCCGGCCCGGCCTACTTGCCGTTGGCGCGCAGCTCGCTGTAGCCCTTGGCGTCGATGCGCGCGCGGCCCTTGAAGTCGGCTTCGACGTCCTCCTCCCAGGCGCCGGCGGCGGCGTCGGGCCCCGCTTCCAGCATCATCAGCTCGGCGCCGAAGCCCGAGCCGTAGGAGAAGGCGGCCACCCGCTGGCCGGCGGCGAGCCCCTTGAGCGCCTGCGCCACCGAGATCCAGAGCGACGCCGTGTAGGCGTTGCCGCACAGCTTGTTCCACACCATGGTGGGGTAGATCTTCTCCTGGAAGAAGGCGTCGATGCGCTCGGCGTTGAGGTCGAAGAACTCGCCCACGCGGTAGAACGCCTTGCGCACCATCTTGGGGAAGGGCACGTGGAAGCAGATGGCGGCGAGCTCGCGCAGCACGACCTCGGGGTCGCGCTTGCCGATCATCGCCTTGAAGCAGTTCTCGGCCGCGCGCTTGTAGCAGTCGAGCGACAGCGCGCCGTCGACCCGCGGGTAGCTCTCGCCCACCGGCCGCCAGAAGTCGAACTGCGGCTCGCTCCACGGGTAGGAGACCGGTTCGATGCGAGCGATCCTGGGGTCGTCGATGACCATCGCGACGCCACCGGCGCCCTGGGTCGGCTCGCCCGGGTCGCCCTGCTCGTACATCGCGACGTCGGCCGCCACCACCAGCGCCGCCTGGTCGCGCGCCGCGCCCGACATCCGCCATTCCGCCGCCTGCCGGACGGCGAGCGTGCCGCCGTAGCAGGCGTGCTTGACCTCGTAGGAGCGGATCGCGCCGGAGAGGCCGAGGCGGTCGGCGACCCACGCGGAGAGCGGCCGGCTCATGTCGACGGCGGTCTCGGTGCCGACGGCGATCATTCCGATCCGCTCCTTCGGTCCGCCCCAGCGCGCGAGCGCCCGCCGGGCGGCCTCGGTCGCCAGCTCGACGACGGTGAAGTCGGGCGGGCAGATCGACATCTCCTCGCAGCCGAGGCCGACCTTGTACTTATTGGGATCCTGGCCGCGCAGCTCGGCGAGCTCTTCGAGGAGCAGCGACAGGGACGGGAAGTGGAGACCGATGGAGGCGATTCCGGTTGCGTTGGCGGCCATCGCTTGTGCGCTCATGCTGTGCTCCTCGACGTTCAACCATCCGGCCGAGGCGATGCGCGGAGGTGCATCACCGGTTAAGGGCCGGGATGCTAGCACAGGGGGTGGGGATCACCGTGTGCAACGATTGACCGAGGGGTCAATACGGGGGAGAGAGACGGCCCTGCCCGGGGCTCAGAGCTCGAGCCGCGCCTGGGCGGGCTCCTCGTCGGCGTCGAGGTCGGCGTCGGGGTTGTCGAGGTCGCCGAGATACACGAAGCGGTCGAGCCCGCGCACGTACTGGAAGCCGCTGCCGCCGGCGCGGGTGGCGTTGCGCAGCTGGGCGAGCTTGGAATCGAGATTGTCGATGAAGTGGAGCGCCAGCGCCTCGGCGGTCATCGGCACCACCGGCGAGCCGAACTCGAGCCTCCCCTGGTGCGACAGGATCAGGTGCTCGAGGTGGAGCCGCAGATCGTCGGGGAAGCCGTCGATGGCGGCGCAGCGCTCGCGCAGCATGTCGCGGCCGAAGATCACGTGGCCGACCAACCGCCCCGGCTTCGTGTACTCGTTGACCGGCATCGGGCCGATCTCCTGGAGCTTGCCGAGGTCGTGGAAGAGCACGCCGAGCAGCACCAGATCGCGGTCGAGCTCGGGGTAGCGTTCGCAGATGCCGAGAGCGACGTCGGCCATCTTGACCACGTGCTCGAGGAGACCGCCGCGGTAGGCGTGATGGATCGCCTTCGCCGCCGGGTGCTCCTTGAGCTCCTGCCCCCAGATCGCCAGCGATTCGGCCGCCAGCTGGCGCAGGAACGGGTTGCCGATCTCCTGGCCGTAGATCTCGTCGAGACGCGACCAGAGCTGGCCGATGTCCTCGGGCGTGGACGGTATGAGCTTCGACTCGTCGAAGCCGTGCTCGCGGTCGTTTTCGACCGCCCTGCGGCAGTCGGTGACGCTGATCTGCAGCCGATCCTTGTAGAGCTTGACGCCGCCGCGGAAGGCGACGAAATCGTGAGCGTCGTAGTCGCCGTCGAGGGCCTGGCTGTCCGACCAGGCCTTGGCGCTGATGCTGCCGCTGGCGTCGGTGAGCTCGAGGTCGAGGAACTCGCGGCCGTTGCGGTCCTGGCGGCGCTCCTTGCGGCTCAGCAGGGCGAAGCCGGAGACGGTGTCGCCGTCGGCCCAGTCGTGGATCGGCTCGTTGCGGCGCTTGGCGGTCATGGCGCGGCTTACTATATGGCAGGAGCGGAGCTGGCAGTCGAATTGCAGGGTCGCAACGGGAGCGCTCGGCCCATGCACTTCGCCAAATCCATCCGCCTGCCAGCCCTCGCCCTGCTCGCCCTGCTCGCCACGCCGGGCTCGTCGCCGGCGACGGCGGCGACACCGAGCGAGCTCGCGGAGTGGTCCGAGGACCGGGTCGAGCTTCTGTTCGACGCCGCGGTGGTGTTGGTCGAGCGCCGAGAGCGCGACGAGGCGCTCGCGCTCGACGCCGCCGGGAGGCGCCTGTGGCTCGAGGAGTTTCTGAGCCGCGATCCGATTCCGGCGACCTCCGAGAACGAGCTGGCGGCGGGCGTCGAGCGCCGGCAGATCCTCGCCCGCTCGGAGTACCTGACCCTGCTCGACCATCGGGGACGGGTGCTCTTCCTGCACGGTCCGCCGGACTTCTCCAAGCAGGTCGAGTGTGGCGCGACCCTCAACCCGGTGGAGATCTGGCACTACGGCGCGCGGCAGCTGGTGTTCTATCAGCCGCGGCCGGGCCGGCCCTACCGCCTCTGGCACCCGCTCGACTCGAAACGGGCGCTCTACAACGAGGAGATGGCCGACCTGCTGCAGCAGTTGAGCGAGTACCGGGTACGGCTGCGCATCGACGTCCGGGCGTGCGAGGACGTTCGCCTGGTCGACGTCGCCACGGGCATCGACGGCCTGCGCGGCTTTCGCGCCGGCCGGCCGACCAACGACGAGATCGCGGCCTACCTGGCGCCGCCACCCGACCTCGGCGAGTGGGCGCGGCGCGCGGCCGCGACCTCGCTCGCCGAGCTGCCGCCCGAGATCGCCGTCGACGGAGTCGAGATCAGCTTCCCCGAGCGGCTCAACCAGCGCATCGTCGCCCGCGTCCTGATCACCCTGCCGTCCGGGGTCTCGCTCGCGACCTTCACCGAGCAGGAGCGGACCGAACACCGGTTGATCGTGGCCGGCGTCGTCGAGCAGGACGGCCAGCTGTTCGAAGAGTTCCGCGTTCGCTTCAAGCTGGTTCCCCCGCAGGGCGACGTCGCCCTGGCGCTGGCGTTCGATCGCGCGCTGCGCCCGGAGCGCGACTTCACCCTCCGCTTCCGGCTCGAAGACGAGCTCGGCGCCGGGCGGCTCTACCTCAGCCGAACGTTCACGGTGCCCAAGGAGCCGACGGCCGTGGCCGAGCTGCCGGTTCCCGACGACGCGATGGTGGCGATGGGAGAGGAGCTGGCGCTCGGCCGCATCGTCGGGCGCGACAGCCTGCTCCTGGTGCCGCCGGAGAGCGACCTGATCCTGGGTCTCTGGCGCGCCGACGTCCTGGTCACCGGCCAGCGGATCCAGAAGGTCGTCTTCCTGGTCGACGGCCAGCCGCAGCTCACGCGCACGTCGCCGCCGTTCACCGCCGAGGTGCGCCTGGCCCAGTACCCGCGCGAGCAGCTGATCCGGGTGGAGGGGTACGACCAGGCCGGAGAGCTGGTGGCGGCCGACGAAGTCGCCATCAACCGGGCGCGCGACGCGTTCAAGGTGCGGATCGTCGAGCCGCGGGCCGGAGCGAGCGTCACCGGCAGCGTGACCGCCGTGGCCGAGGTCGTCGTCCCCGAGGAGCGCCGCATCCAGAAGGTCGAGTTCCGGGTCGACGACGAGCTGGTCGAGGAGCGGCGGCAGGAGCCGTGGACGGCCGATCTGCAGATTCCCGCCGACGGCCGCACCGCCTACCTGGCGGTGACCGCGGTCCTCGACGACGGCCGCCGCGCCGAGGACGTCCGGTTCCTCAACTCGCCGGAGTATCTGGAGGAGGTCGAGGTCAACTTCGTCGAGCTGCTGACCACGGTGCTCGACGCCAGCCGGCGGCCGGTGCCGGACCTCGAGCGGGCCGACTTCACGGTCTTCGAGGACGGCCGGCCGCAAGAGCTGGCCAAGTTCGAGCAGGTCGAGAATCTGCCGCTTGCGGTCGGCATCACCATCGACACCTCGGGCTCGATGGCGATGCTGCTGCCCGAGGCCCAGCGCGCGGCGGTCGAGTTCCTCAACAAGGTGATCACGCCGCGCGACCGGGCGTTCGCCGTCGGCTTCGCCAAGGAGCCCATCCTGCTCATCCCGCCGACCGACGACGTGGGCGCGGTCGAGGCGGCGCTCGGCGACCTGCGGTCGATCGGTCAGACCGCGCTCCACGACGCGGTGGTCAGCAGCCTCTTCTACTTCCGCGGCCTGAGCGGCAGGAAGGCGCTGATTCTGCTCTCGGACGGCAACGACTCGGCGAGCCACTACCCCTTCCGCGACGCGCTGGAGTTCGCCCGCCGCAGCGGCGTGGTGGTCTACACGATCGGCCTCGACGTCGGCCGGCTGCAGACCGAGGTGCGCGGCAAGCTCAAGGCGCTGGCGCGCGAGACCGGCGGCCGGAGCTTCTTCATCGACAAGGCGAGCGAGCTCTCGGGCGTCTACGCCGAGATCGACGTCGAGCTGCGCAGCCAGTATCTGCTGGCCTACAACTCCGACGCCCCTCCCGGAGCCGAGGAGGAGTTCCGCTCGGTCGAGGTCAAGGTCAAAGGCGGTCGCAAGGCCCGGACCATCGCCGGCTACTATCCGTGATCGCCCGGAGCCCCACCGATCCCCCTCCGCCGAGGCTTGCCCCCTGCCGATCTCGCTGTAGGATCCCCGCCATGCGCACCCCCCTCGTCCTCCTCGTCGCCGTCGCCCTGCTGCCGCCGCCGGTGGCCGCCGCCGGTGCCGAGACCACCACCTTCGTCCTGGCGCGCCTGAACGGCACCTACACCGATCTCGGCGGCGAGCCGCGCGACATCAAGAACGGTCCGGTCACCGTCCGGTCGACGTCGTCGTCGAACAGCTTCGAGCTGATCGGCAACCGGCTCGAGCTGACGCCGCTGGGCGAGCAGCGGCACGAGGCGGAGTTCTGGGTGCGTTTCACCGGCAGCGCCGACGTCCAGGCGGAGATCCTGATGGCCGGCTTTTCGGCCGGCACGCTCCAGGACCACGTCGTCGTTCCGGATCAGGAGCGCACCATCCAGGCGCTCGTCAAGGTGAAGCGGCAGGGTGAGAACTACCTGATCACCATGATCGAATCGCCGAAGGACTTCAGCATTACCGTCCAGAGCCGCCTCGCGGGACAGATCGTCGGCATGTGCGAGACTTTCACCCGATTCACCTTCGGCTCGAGCTGCGACGGCCTCGAGGCGGCCCTGTCGAATCCGAAGGTACCGATGCCCGAGCCGGGCAAGGAGCTGCTGCTCGAGGGGTCGCAGCTGACGCCGGAAGAGCGGGCGAGGCTCGACGCGTACCTGGCGGCCAGCGGCTAGCATGGCCGCTGCGCAATGGTTCGTTGGGACCGTGCCCTCGGCGGGTCCAACTGAGCCACTACCGGCATTCGCGGAAGCTAGGTCGCCGGCGGGAAGTTGCGATATGATTGGCGACCGGCGCTCGCCGGGACCCACCCGCGACCCAGAACAGAAACGAGACGACCGAAGGCCGCCGGGCGGCCGGCTCTTCCCAGCTCCAGACGAGGGATTTCGCAACCATGGCAACCAGAAGGCACCTGAACAGCCTCTTCTATTTCACGATCGAGGACGAGAGCATGCTGGCGGAGGCGTTCGCCGACTTCGACGACGACATCTTCGCGGTCACCTACAAGGTGGAGGGCAGCGAGGACGTGTTCGTGATGACCGCCGAGACCCGCGAGGCGATGGACCGCTACGACGTCCCCTACAACCTGCTGGCGGAGGAGGATCCGAGCCGGATCTCGATCTACCACACGCCGCTGTCGAAGGAGGAGCTCGGCGACTACGAGGACGCGGTCAAGGCGCTGACCCTGGCGTACAAGGGGATCGCGGCCGCCTGCGTCGGCATCAACGGCGAGACCGATCTCGGCTTCGACCTGACCGACAGCATCCGCCACTACACCTACTTCACGGCGCCGGCGGGCCACACCTTCATCTGGCGGCTGTTCCACAACCGCGACGACGCCGAGGCCTTCCTGGACAAGCTGACCCTCGGCGACCGCAACGCCCTGACCTGGGCCAGGACGATCCCGCTCCAGAACTCGGACGAGCTGGTCGGCTTCCACTAACTCCCGGAGCGGGCTGGTTGAGCCAGACGCCCCTGTTCGAGGAGACCTACTCGGTCGCCCGCCTCTGCGAGGAGGTTCGCGCCCTGCTCAACCGGACGTACTTCTCGGTCTGGGTGGCCGGCGAGGTCCAGCGGCTCAAGCGGCACCGCAGCGGCCACCTCTACTTCGAGCTGATCGAGAAGGGCGAGGGCGACAAGATCGTCGGGCGCCTCGATGCCGTGGTCTGGCGCAAGGACCGCGAGCGCGTCGAGCGGATGCTCGCCAGGAGCGGCCTCGAGATTGTCGAGGGCCAGCAGATCCGTTGCCGGGCGAACCTCGATTTCTACGCCCCGTTCGGCAAGCTCCAGCTCGTCGTCCGGGACGTCGACGCCGCTTTCGCCGAGGGCCGGCTGGCGGCGCGGCGGCGCGAGACGCTCGAGGCGCTGGCGGCGGCGGGCCTGCTCGAGCTCAACAAGGCCCACGCGCTGCCCGAGCTGCCGCTGCGCCTGGCGCTGATCACCTCCGAGGAGAGCGCCGCGTACCACGACTTCGTGAGCACCCTGGGCGAGAGCCCGTACGGCTTCCGGGTGCTGTTCGTGCACGCCGCCGTGCAGGGCGCCAACGCCGAGCGCGAGCTAGTCTCGGCGCTGCGCACCGCGGCCCGGGCGCGGCCCGACTGCGCGGTGCTGATCCGCGGCGGCGGCTCGCGCTCGGACCTGGCGGTGTTCGACAGCCGGGCGGTGGCCGAGGCGATCGCCCGCGCCGGCTTCCCGGTCCTGACCGGTCTCGGCCACGAGATCGACCAGTCGGTCGCCGACCTGGTCGCGCACACGTCGCTCAAGACGCCGACCAAGGTGGCCGAGCTTCTGGTGCAGCGCGTCGAGCGGGCCGACCGGGCGCTCGAGGCGCTGCGGACGGCGGTCCGCCGGGCGGCGACGCTGCCGCTCGTACGGGCCGCGGAGGAGCTGCGCCGGATCGAGCGGGCCCTGCGGCTGAGCGGCTTCCGGGTGACCGCGGCGCGCGAGCGTCTGGTCGCGGCGGCGGCGACCCTGGTCCGCTCGGCGCGGCGCCGGATGGCGGCCGGCGAGGAGCGCGTGCTGGAGATCAGCGGGCGGTTGCGGGTGGTGGCGCCGAGGCTGCTGGCCGGCCGTCGGCGCCAGCCGGCCGAGCTCGGCGGGCGGATCGCGGCGCTGGCGCGCGCGCGGCTGCGCGAGGCCACGGCGAGGCTCGACGGCTGCAGCCGGCTGAGCGCGCAGCTGGCGCCCGAGCGCACCCTGGAGCGGGGCTTTACAATGACCCGCGACGGACGAGGGCGTATCTTGAGGCGAGTCTCGCAGGTTACGGCCGGAGAGCGGATCACGACGATCTTGAGCGACGGCCGCCTGACGAGCCGAGTGGAGGAGCGATGAGCACCGACAAAGCGGACGAGCTGCGGTTCGGCCAGGCGATGGAGCGGCTGGAAGGCATCCTGCGGCGGATCGAGGAGGAGGAGGTCGACATCGACGAGCTCGGCGAGCGGGTCAAGGAGGCGAGCCGCCTGATCGAGCTCTGCCGCGCCAAGATCCGCAAGGCCGACCTCGAGGTCACCCAGATCGTGCAGGCGCTCGAGGAGCCGAGCGAACCCGAGAGCCCGGAGGGCTGATGCTCAAGCGGCAGACGAGCGGCTCCGTGGTGTGTCCGTCGTGCGGCAAGCTGGTCGGCGTCAGCGAGGCCGAGTGCTGGCACTGCGGCCGCGCGAACCCCGGCATGTGGGGCTTCGGTCCCGCCCTGCGGCGGCTCGGGGCCGATCTGGGCGTCAGCCAGGTGGTCGTGTTCGGCTGCGCGCTGCTCTACCTGGCGAGCCTGCTGCTGTCGCCCGGCGAGGTCAGCCTGACGCCCAGCCTGGGCTTCCTGTCGCCGAGCTCGCAGAGCCTCGTTCGGCTGGGCGCCGCCGGCGCCATCCCGGTGGTGGTCAATGGCTACTGGTGGACGCTGCTCTCGGCCGGCTGGCTGCACGGCAGCCTGATCCACATCCTGTTCAACATGATGTGGGTGCGCCAGCTCGCGCCGGCGACCAGCATGGTCTTCGGCCCCGCCCGGACGATGCTGATCTACATCGTCGCCTCGGTCGGCGGCTTTCTGCTGTCGTCGCTGATGGGCTTCGCGCTCGCGGTGACCAGCGGCAGCCTGCTGTCGAGCGTGCTGTCGCTGTTGATGGGGCGCGCGCTGCTGACGGTCGGCGCCTCGGCCGCGGTCTTCGGCCTGCTGGGCGCGGTGGTCTACGCCGGGCGCCGCGGCGTCGCCGCCCAGCTCGGCCGCCAGGCGTGGATCTGGGCCGTCTTCCTGTTCATCTTCGGCCTGGTCTTTCCGAGCGTCGACAACTGGGCCCACCTGGGCGGCTTTCTGGCCGGCTACGGCCTCGCCAGGTGGTTCAACCCGCTGGTGCCGGAGAAGCCGGACCACCTCTACGCCGCCCTGGCCGCGCTGGCGGTGACGGTGATCGCGCTCGGGGTCGCGTTCGTCCGGGGCCTGGCGCTCTAGCTAGCCCTCCATCCCGACCACGCCGCTCAGAAGCTCTCCGGAAAGATACCCAGGCCGGTCGTCGCGTCGAAGGTCGGCGACTCGCGGTCCGAGTCCTCTGCGAAGTAGGCGAAGAAGACCCGGACCGCATCCTCGCCGCAGACCGGGTCGTCGTGGCCGTGCACGTCGAAGCCCACCAGGCGCAGGTTGACGTGATGGCCGCCGGCGTTCGCCACGAATGCGCGCGCCTTGTTGTCGAAGCGGTCGTCGTCGACGCTCAGCTGGCTGTTGGTCACCGGGTCCCAGAGCCAGAGATCGACGTCGGCCACCGCGCCGGCCTGGTCGGGATCGAGGGTGCCGTCGTGCCGCGCGTCGAACCAGTAGGCCGCCGCCTTGATGGCGTCGAAGTCCTGGCTGAGGCCACCTCCGTTGCCCACCGGGAAGTCCCAGATCTCCTGGTGGGAGATGCAGGTCCAGCCGTTGAAGTAGTACCAGGGGGCGTCCATGCCCTCGCCGTTGAACATACGCATGCGCAGGCGTCCGGCGCCCCAGCGGTGGCTGAGCGAGCTCAGGCCCTTGCCGGCCAGGGTCTGCCGGTCGCCCATCAGCAGCATGTTGGCGTAGAGTGAGCCCGGGTTGTCGATGAAGTGGCTCCAGCGGTCGCGGTAGAAGTCGATGAAATCGGCGGCCGCGCCGGCCACCGTCGGGGTAGCCAGGCTGGTGCAGCAGATCACCCCGGTCTGGCTGAACGAGCCCGAGGTGTTGAACTTGTTGGCGCGGGTGCCGGTGGCGGTGAGCCCGACCAGGGAGCGGTTCTGACCCTGGTTGGGGTTGCCGCCCCAGGAGCTCTCGTTCCCCCCGTCGGACTCGTAGATCGGCGCCGTGCGGACGGTGAGAGCGGTGCCCTCGTAGCCCCACAGGTGGGCGCCCACGCCGAAGGCGCCGATCGCCGAGGCCGGCGCCGTGGTCTGGCATTGGGTCGACGAGCCACCGTTGTTGTGCACCGCGGCGAAGACCGCGATCCCGTCCTGGTACAGGCGGTTCGCCGCCCGCGCGGCACCGTTCGTTCCCGAGCACCGTGGCGAGTCGTACGTCCCCCACGCGTTGCTCACCAGGTCGGGAACGTTCTGCGCCGGAGTGAGGCTCCCGACGTGGTCGAGGGTCAGCTCCGAGCCGCCATTGAAGGCGTAGAGGTGGGCGCGCGCCTCGGGGCTGTAGCCGCTGGCGGTCGGCCTCACCGCCGCCTCGGTCGCCGGCAGCTGGCCGTCCTCGAGATCGCCGAAGAGGATGCCCGCCGCGCCGGTCGCGTGGCTTCCCGCCACGGGGAAGGCCTTGACGGACTCGCAGCCGTCGGGAGTGCACTGCCACAGGCCGGTCGCGCCGCCACCCTCGGCGAAGCGGAAGGAGGAGTCCGGGTCGTGCTCCCGGTAACCGTCGTGCGACAGGTAGCCGGCGTTGGGTCCGGCCGACTCGACGACCGCCACCACCACGTTGTCGCCCTCCAACAACTCGCTGAGGCCGTTGCCGTCGTAGGAGTTGTCGAGGAACTGCTGGATCTGCGCTCCCTGGCGGACGGTGACCCCGGTCACGATGGTCGGCGCGGCGGCCAGGTCGAGATCCTCTTCGTCGGGAGGCACCACCTCACCCACCAGGCCGAGGTCGACGACCTCGGGCCGAGCCGCCAGCGTGGTGAGGGCGCCGGCCGGCACCGAGGCGATCAGGCAGGGGGAGTTGCGGCACGGCCTGAGCACCGTTCCACCGGTCGCCTCGATCGCCGACGCGACCGGTCCGAGCAGCGCGGCCACCCGCCGTTGGCGGTCGCCGGTGAGGTCGCTCCGCCGCCGATCGAGGTCGTCGTGGAAGCGGATCCGCCCCTGGGCGAGGTCTCGCTCGAGCTCCGCCTGCCTGCCCGGCAGCTCGCCTCGAAGGCTGATCAGCACCTCCAGCCTGGAGTCCGCCGGCGTTCCGGCGAGCCGCTCGGCGAGCTCGGGTGTGAGCTTCGGCAGCGGCGTCCTCTCGAGCGGCGGATCGCTCTTGGTGATCTCGCCGGGGCGAATCGACCGGCGACTCGCCACGAAGAGCCCCGAGACCGTCCTCTCCGGGCCGCCTTCCTCGTCGATGCCGCCGCCCTCGCCCACCAGGTAGCGGTTCCCCGCGGGATCGTCCAACGCCTCGAACAAGGGTGTCGGTCCCTCGACGCGGGCCAGCGCGGACAGCGGATGGCGGTAGGGCGTCCGGGCGTCGGAGTCGAGCGCCTCGGGCTTCGGCTTGTCCACCTTGCAGCCCGCTGTTGCCACGCTCAAGAGCGCGACGGCCAGGACGAGCCGGACTCGGACGCTGCGTATCGAAGAATGCTCGAGCATGAAACCTCCTATCGTCGAAAGGCGAGCCCGGCCGGCAGGACGGGACCTTGCGCCAGGGGTTGGTACCGAGGACGCTGCGATTCGGGCAAAGTCCTCACCCCGGAGCTGCGGCTCGTGCGGGGGCGGCCGCGCGCTCGCGTATAGAGTACCGGGCAGCATGACCGAGAGCGTCGCCCCCAACGCTTCACCCGGCCTCACTCCGGAGGAGATCCGGCGCTACGCCCGCCACCTGATCATGCCCGAGGTCGGGCGCGAGGGGCAGGAGCGGCTCAAGGCCGCGAAGATCCTGATCGTCGGCGCCGGCGGGCTGGGCTCGCCGCTCGGGCTCTATCTCGCCGCGGCCGGCGTCGGCACGCTCGGGCTGGTCGACTTCGACACCGTCGACGAGTCGAACCTGCAGCGCCAGGTGCTCTACGGCCAGTCCGACGTCGGGCGCTCGAAGCTCGAGGCGGCGACCGAGAGGCTCCGGGACGTCAATCCGCACGTCGAGCTGATCCGGCACGAGCACCGCCTCGACTCGTCGAACGCGCTCGGGCTGTTCGCCGGCTACGACGTGATCGTCGACGGCACCGACAACTTCCCGACCCGCTACCTGGTCAACGACGCCTGCGTGCTGACCGGCAAGCCCAACGTCTACGGCTCGATCTTTCGATTCGAGGGGCAGGTCTCGGTCTTCTGGGGCGCCCGTGGTCCCTGCTACCGCTGCCTCTTTCCCGAGCCGCCGCCACCGGGCTCGGTGCCGTCGTGCGCCGAAGGCGGGGTCCTGGGCGTGCTTCCGGGAGTGATCGGCTCGCTCCAGGCCAACGAGGCGATCAAGCTGGCGCTCGGGGCCGGCGAGCCGCTCATCGGGCGCCTGCTGCTGTTCGACGCGCTGCGGCTCAAGTTCCGGGAGCTCCAGCTCGCCAAGAGCGCCGACTGCCCGGTCTGCTCGGAGTCGCCGAGCCTGACCGAGCTGATCGACTACGAGGCGTTCTGCGGCCTGGCGCCGGAGGTCGAGCCGCGGGCCGCGGGTCCGGCTTACGACTCGGACGAGCTCACCCCGGCCGAGCTCAAGGCGCTCCTCGACCAGGGCCGGGAGCTGGTGCTGCTCGACGTCCGCACGCCGATGGAGAACTCGATCGCCGTCATCGAGGGCTCGACCCTGATCCCGATTCAGGAGCTCGTCCAGCGCTTCGGCGAGCTCGACCGGGAGGCGGAGATCGTCGCCTACTGTCACACCGGCGTGCGCTCGAGGCACGCGCTGAACTTCCTGCGCCAGGAGGGCTTCGTCAAGGCCCGACATCTGGCCGGCGGCATCCACGCCTGGAGCGTCGAGATCGACCCGTCGATCCCCCGCTACTGAGCGATCGATCCGTGCGCCGGCTAATTGCCAACGCGCTGCTGCTCGCGCTGCTGGCGCTGCTGGTGCTCGGCGCCTGGCTGACGCGTCACCCGGAGGCCGGGATCCTGACACGCGCCCGCGAGCTGCCGGTCGTCGGCGAGTGGGCGGGCAGGTTCCAGGACCTCTACCGGCCGCCGGCGCCACCGGCGCCGCTCGACGAGCCGCCCGAGATCGTCTTCGTCGACCGGCACGGGCAGGCGCTCGACGACGCCCACCCCAGGAACGTCGAGCCGGACCTCGTCCTGGGCGCGCGGCCGTCGGTGTGGGTCGGCGAGGGCACGCTTCTTCGGGAGCAGCCCCGGCCCGGCGCGGCCGAGATCGCGCGCACCGGCGGCATCGCCAATCTGCGGGTCTACGAGCGGCGCGGCGACTGGTTCCAGGTCCGCCACGGCGGCCGGCTCGGCTGGGTCTACCTCGAGGGTTACGAGGAGAGCGCCGAGCCGCCGCTCGGCAGCGACCCGCGGCCGCCGACGCCGCTGCCCGCCCAGCCACCGGATCCCGAGCGTCTCGCCCTGGCGCGCGAGCTGCTCGGCGACCGGGCCGCCGTCGGGCGCATCGGCGCCTACGAGACGTTGAGCGGCCCGACCGATCCCGCGCTCCCGCCCTTCCTCGACCGGCTGGTCGGACCGCTCGAAGCGGTCTACCGGGAGCGCTACGGCGTCGTGCCGGTGGGCGAGCCGCGGGGCGCGATCGTGCTCTTCGACCGCCGCGCCGACTTCGCCGCCTACCAGGAGCGCGAGGAGAGCCTGCACGGCCTGCGAGTCTCGGGAGTCGCCGGCGGTGGGGTCGTGGCGATCGACGCGGAGGGCCGGCTGCGCGAGGAGATCGCGGCCACCGTCGTCCACGAGCTCACCCACCTGCTCAACCGCCGGGCGCTCGGGCCGGCGCTGCCCGTCTGGCTGGAAGAGGGGCTGGCCGACGACCTCGCCCACGCCGAGGTCGATCCCGACGGAGCGCTGCGGCTGGAGCGGTTGGGCGGCGTCAGCCTGCGGCGCCCGGACGGCTGGGAGTGGCGCGGTGCGCTGGCCTCGGCGATCGCGCTGCGCCGCGCCCTGGACGACGGCCGGCTGCTGCCGCTGGCCGATCTCCTGACGCTCGAGTGGCGCGACTTCGTGGCCCCGGACAGCGACCAGCTGAACTACGCGCAAGCGTCGTTCTGGGTGCGCTACCTGCTCGCCGACCCGGCCCAGGCGAGCGCTTTCCGGGGGTTCCTGGCCGGCGTGGCGGCCGGCGGCCCGGTCGAGCCCGAGGAGCTCCGCCACCGGCTGGGCGAGGAGTGGGCGACCCTCGACGGGGGCTTCGCTCGCTGGATCAGGATCCGGTTCCACGAGCCGGTGTGAGACCGGCCGCTCGGGGCGCCGACAGCGGCTCTTCCTCGCGCCAGGCGCCGCTGCCGTCGTCGTAGAGCTCGCGCTTCCAGACCGGCACCTCGCGCTTGAGGCGCTCGAGCGCCTCGCGGCTGGCGCGGTAGGCGGCGTCCCGGTGCGGCGACGAGACCGCGATCGCGACGCTCGGCTCGCCGATCGCGACCGCTCCCAGGCGGTGGACGATGCGCACCGCGAGCCCGGCGTCGGCGGCTTCCAGCTCGCCGGCGATGCGCTCGAGGGCGGCCTCGGCCATCGGCCGGTAGGCGCGGTAGGTCAGGCTCTGCACGGTGCGGTCGCCGGTGCGGTTGCGCGGCCGGCCGAAAAAGACCAGCAGGGCGCCGCTACCCGGATCGGCCATCTCACCGACCAGGCTCGCGACGTCGATCGGGCCGTCGACGAGGCGTGCTCGTCGCGGCCGTCCCGACCCGCCCGAGACCGGCGGCAGGAGCGCGACCTCGCAGCCGTCGGTGAGCGCGCGGTCGGGACCGGCGATCTCGCCGTCCACCGCCACCGCCAGCCGCTCCCAGAGCGGTCCGAGCTCGGGATAGCGCTCCTCGAGGCTGCGCCGGAGGTCGGCCACCGAGCTGCCGTCGGCCAGCTCGATGGCGCCCTGGTCGCTGCCGATCGCCTCGGCGGCCGAGGCGAAGGCGAGCAGGCGGACGTTCATCGCGGCGATCGTATCGTAGGGGCGCGCGCCAGCGCCTGGCGCTACGTATAATCACGCCGGGTCTCGAAGATGGCGGTCGGCGAAACGCGCAGCAAGGAGGACCGGGCGTTCCAGCAGCAGCTGGAGCACTGGAACAGCGAGCTCGAGAAGCTGCGCGCCGAAGAGGCGATCCTGCGCAGCGGCGGTGGGGAGGAGGCGTGGGAGAAGCAGCGCGCCCGCGGCAAGATGACCGCCCGCGAGCGGGTCGCGGCGCTCTGCGACGCCGGCGAGCCGTTCCTCGAGCTGGGTCTGTGGGCGGCCTACGGCTTCTACGAGGAGTACGGCGGCGCGCCCGCGGCCGGGGTAATCGTCGGCGTCGGACGCGTTCACGGCCGCGAGACGGTGGTGGTGGCCAACGACTCGACGGTCAAGGCCGGCGCCTGGTTCCCGCTGACCTGCAAGAAGGTCCTGCGGGCCCAGGAGATCGCGCTCGAGAACCGGCTGCCGATCGTCTACCTGGTCGACTCGGCGGGCGTCTTCCTGCCGCTGCAGGACGAGATCTTCCCGGACCGCGAGCACTTCGGCCGGGCGTTCTACAACAACGCGCGGCTCTCGGCCGCCGGAGTGTTCCAGATGGCCGCGATCATGGGGCCGTGCGTCGCCGGTGGCGCCTACCTGCCGATCATGAGCGACGAGTCGCACATCGTAGACGGCACCGGCTCGATCTTCCTTGCCGGGCCGGCGCTGGTGCAGGCGGCGATCGGCGAGCAGGTGCCGGCGGAGGAGCTGGGCGGCTCCCTGGTCCAGTGCGATATCTCGGGCGTCGTCGACCATCGCCACCCGGACGACGCCTCCTGCCTGGCCAAGATCCGCAGCCAGTTCGAGCAGCTCGCCGCGCCCGAGAGCGCCGCCTTCGCGCGCCGTCCGCCGAGCCCTCCGGCGCGGCCGGCCGAGCGCATCGCCGGAGTGATGCCGGTCGACCGCGCGCGCCCCTACGAGACCCGCGAGCTCCTCGCCCACCTGCTCGACGGCGGCGAGCTCGACGAGTACAAGGAGAACTACGGCCAGTCGCTGGTCTGCGGCACCGGTTGGATCGAGGGCTGGGCGGTGGGGGTGGTCGCCAATCAGCGCTCGATCGTCAGCCGCAAGACCGGCACCGGCGAGCGCGACCGCGAGCTCCAGATCGGCGGCGTCGTCTACTCCGACTCGGCCGACAAGGGCGCCCGCTTCGTCGAGCTGTGCAACCAGAAGGGGATTCCGCTCCTCTTTCTGCAGGACGTCACCGGCTTCATGGTCGGCACCCGGGCGGAGCGCGGCGGCATCATCAAGGACGGCGCCAAGATGGTCAACGCGGTCGCCAACTCGGTGGTGCCGAAGATCACCGTCTTCGTCGGCAACTCGTACGGCGCCGGCAACTACGCGATGTGCGGCAAGGCGTACGGCGCGCGCTTCCTCTACGCCTGGCCGTCGGCGTCGATCTCGGTGATGGGAGCCGACCAGGCGTCGAAGACGCTGCTGTCGATCCGGCTCAAGAACCGGGAGGTGGGCGACGCCGAGCGCCAGGAGCTGCTTCAGCGGATCCGCCGCCGCTACGAGGCGGCGATGGATCCGCGCTACGCCGCGGCCCGGCTGTGGGTCGACGCGATCATCGACCCGGCGGCGACCCGGAGCGTGGTCGCCCGCTCGCTGGCCTGCGCCGCCCACAACCCGGAGCGGCCCGAGTTCAAGACCGGCGTGCTGCAGACGTGACCGGCCATCGGGCCCAACGTGCTGTGAAAAAAGCCACTTAGCACCGGCTCCCTGGAATGAAACCGGGACCCCTCCCGGTTTTCGAGAATGGCGGCGGAAAAGATTCGCGGTCGGCTATCTCCTTGACCGCTCGCGGCCCGAGATGCGATCATGCAGGTGCTCCGATGACCCCTTCCAAGCAGGCGCCGACCGGCCCCGACGTGGCCGCGAGCCGTTGCGGAGCGCCCTTTCGCCGTCGCCGAGGCGATCATGAAGCCTGAAGTCAAGGTCTGCGACGTCACCCTGCGCGACGGTATGCAGATCGTCAACCGCGATCGCGTGATCGCGCTCGAGATGCGGCTCGCGCTGCTCGAGGCGCTGCATCGCTCGGGGCTGCCCTATCTGGAGGTCGGGTCGTTCGTCAGCCCACGCTTCATCCCGGCGATGCAGGACACGCCGGAGATGCTGCGCGCCATGCCGCACATGGAGGCGGAGATCGCGGTCCTGGTGCCCAACATCCGCTACTACCGCGAGCTCGAGCGCCACGACCACGAGAAGGTGAACACCGTCGCCCTGTTCGTCTCGGCCTCGGAGGCCTACTCGGAGTCCAACACCCGGATGAGCAAGAGCCGGGCTTTCGATTCGGCGCGCGAAGTGGCCGGGGCGGCCCGCCACGACGGCTTCCGGCTGCGCGGCTATCTGTCGTACGCCTTCCGCGACGTCGACGGCGACCGGCGGATGGACCCCGAGATTTTGCTGCGCGACAGCGAGGCGCTGCTCGAGATGGGCTGCTCGACCATCGTGCTCTCGGACACCGACGGGCGCTCGTCGCCGCGCGACATCGAGCGCACCGTCAGCGCTCTGGGCCCGGTGGCCGGGCTCGAGGCGCTGGGCGTGCACCTGCACGACCGCTGGGGGCAGGGGATCGCCAACGCGCTCGCCGCCTACCAGCTCGGCGTGCGGACGTTCGACAGCTCGATCGGCGGCGTCGGCGGCAGCAAGGCGGTGCAGGCGTCGGTGGGCAACATCGCCACCGAGGAGCTGATCTCGCTCTTCCACGGCATGGGCGTCGAGACCGGCGTCGATCCGCAGCCGCTGCTCGAGGCCGGCCGCATCCTGGTCGAGATGACCGAGCTCGCCGGCGACCCGCTGCCGCCGAGCAAGCTGCTCGCCAACCAGCTGTCGCTGCACCAGAACATTCCCCCCGGCTGGCTGGCCGCCGAGCTGCGGGCGCCGAAGCCGTCGCCGCGGCCGACAGCGCGGCCGCTGGAGATCCCGCGGGACGCCGCCGAGGAGCCCGCCGGACCGCCGGTGTCGCTCCTGGCGACCATGGTCGCGGTGCCGATCACCTTCGTCGCCATCTCCTGGCTGATCTCGATCCTGTCGATCCCGACCTACGGCTACGGCGAGTTCCTGGCCTTCGGCGGCAGCATGGTCGCGTTCGGATTCGGCGTCGTGGTGGCGACGATCCTCTCCAAGGTCATCGGTGACGGGCAGGTGGCGATCGCCGACCTGCCGCGCCTGGCGCACCAGCGGTTCGACGACCTGGTCAAGGAGTTCTCGCGCCGGCTCCACATCTCGTGACCGCCGAGGGCGCCGCCTTTCTCCGCCTGCGGCGGGAGGGCGATCTGCTCTGGGCGACCCTCAGCGATCCGAAGCGCGCCAACGCGCTCTCGCCGCGGGCGGTCGCGGAGCTCACCGAGCTCTACCGGCGGCCGCTGCTCGAAGAGGGCGTGCGCGCGCTCCTGCTGACCGGCGCGGGCCGCCACTTCTCGGCCGGCGCCGATCTCGAGCACCTCGAGAGCCTGCTCGACGCCGGGGCCGACGAGAACCGTCGGGAGGCGGATGCCCTGCGCGGCCTGTTCGAGGCGGTCCTGCGCCAGGAGTGCCTGACCATCGCCCTGGTCCAGGGCGCCTGCGTCGCCGGTGGCTGCGGGCTGGCGACCGCCCACGATTTCGTGGTCGCCGCGGACGACGCGCGCTTCCTCTACAGCGAGGTCCGAATCGGCTTCGTGGCGGCCCTGGTCGCGACCTACCTGCCGCTCAGGCTCAAGGGCGCCGACGTCCGCGAGCTGCTGCTCAACCCCGAGTTCATCGGCGCCGACCGGGCGCTCGAGATCGGCCTGGTGAACCGCGTCGTTGCCGAAGCCGATCTGGCGGCCGCCGGCGAGCGCCTGGCGATCGAGGTGCTGACCCGGGCGAGCTCGAGCTCGATCGCGCTCACCAAGCGCCTGCTGCTCGACGCGCTCGGCCGGCCGCTGGCCGACGCCCTGGAGCGCGCCGCCGAGATCAACGCCGCCGCCCGCGCGACCCCCGACTGCAAACGCGGCATCGCGACCTTCCTGGAGACCAAGAAGCCGCCCGACTGGCGGTGAACCGAGTGGCGTATCTCCGGCTCGCTCAGGCGGCCGAGGCGGCGGTCGCCACCGGGTAGCCCGACTGCCGCCATTCGAGCATGCCGCCGGGCAGCTCGACGCAGCGGAGCGCGCCGTGGGCGCGCAGCGCGAGGGTCGCCTGCCGGACGCGCGCGTCGCGCGGGTCGGCGCCGACGATGAAGAACTCGGTGGTCGGACCGGTGCCGGCGGGGAGTCCCGCGGCGAGCTCCTTCGCCGAGGTCCGGAGCGCGCCGGCGATGTGGCCGGCTTCGTACGCGGCCGCGTCGCGCACGTCGAGGATCAGAAACGGGGGGTGGCTGTGCCGCGCCCGGCGCTCGAGCTCCTGGGCGTAGGTCTGGTAGATCACCCCGTCGAAGTGCATGTCCATGGGCGCGATCCTACAGCCTCGGACAGGCGCCGTCGACGGGCATCGGATCGCCCCCCTCACCCTCGCTCCCTCTCCACCCCTCACGGGGGGGAGGGACGCCCCCGCCCGGTACTCGCCCCGCAGAAGACTGGCGCAAGCGTCAAGATGCCGAGCTAGGGGCTAAGTCTTCAGGGTCTTGGCGATGAAGCCGCGCATCGACTCCGCGACCTGCGGATCGGCCCAGATCCGGGCGACGTCCGGATCGAACGCGGGGGCGTGGCGATCGAGCCGGTCGAGAGTCGGCTGCTGGAGCTGACGCTTGGTGAGCGCGAAGGCCTGGGTGGGGGAGGCGCCCCAGCGGCCGGCGACGGCCAGGGCCCGGTCGAGCAGCTCGCCCCCGTCGACCAGCTCGTCGGTGAAGCCGAGCGCCCGGCCCTCCTCGCCGGAGAAGAGCCGGCCGCTGTAGGCGAGGCCGCGGGTCCGCCGGGTGCCGACCACCGTCCGCACCATCTCGAGCGGTCCGGTGGGGAAGGGCACGCCGACCAGCAGCTCGGTGATGCCCAGCTTGGCCGGGCCCGCGGCCACGATCCGGTAGTCGCAGGCGCAGGCGAGCACGAAGCCGCCGGCGATCGCGTGGCCGTTGACCGCGGCGATGACCGGCCGCGGCAGGGTGAAGAGCGCGCGCAGGGCGCCGTCGAGCGCCGGCAGGAGCTGCTGCAGATAGTCGCCGCCGCCTTCGAGAAAGCGCACCAGGTTGAGGCCGGCCGAGAAGTTGCCGCCGGTGCCGGTGAGCACCAGCGCGCGCGGCGGCTCGGCGTGGAGCTCGCCGAGCTGATCGCGAACGGCGTTCAGGAGCTCCAGATCGATGGCGTTCACCTTGCCGTGGTCCATCCGGAGAACTGCGATCTGGTCTCGGTCTTCACGTACGATCATCGGTCGTCTCTCCTCGCGCAGCCGAGTCTAGCGGAGGTGCTGCAGGAACCAGGCCTGGGTGGCGTTCAGCGCCTCGATCAGGGACGGCGTCGGTCCGGCGAACGGATGCTTGGCGCCGAAGGTGTGGTCGGACCCCGCCAGCCGCACGAGCTCTACCGGAGGGCTGGCCGCCGCGCGCAGCCGCTCGGCCTCCGCGAAGGGCACGGTCGGATCGAGCTCGCCATGGACGATGAGCCAGGGCGCGGTCCGGCGGCGGGCCGCGGCGAGCAGGTCGTAGCGCTCGGCGTTCCCCTCGAGGTCTTCGAGGACCTCGACCCCGAGCGGCACCGTCTGGCCGGTGCGGGCGTTGACGATCGGCAGCTCGCCCTGCCGGCGCCAGACCTCCTTTTCCGCCTCGCTGGTGCGGTCGAAGGTGCTCACCGCCGCCCAGGTCGCCAGCACCGAGATCGGCTCCCCGGCCGCGGCCGCAAGCAGCGCCGCGCCGCCGCCGCGGCTGTGCCCGAGCAGCCCCAGCCGGCGCCGGTCCACCCGGCCGGCGGCGATGCTCTCGCCGGCCGCCGCGACGATCCGCGACAGGTCATCGAGATCGCCGCCGAAGGTCGCCCGGGAGAAGGCCTCCGTGTCGGTCACCAGGGGATCGCCGGGGGCCATGCCGCTGCCGCGGAAGTTGAAGCGGATCGCGGTCAGGCCGCGCAGCGCCAGGAGCTCGGCGGCGTGGGGAAAGAAGCCCCACTCCATGAAGCCCTTGAAGCCGTGACAGATGATCACGGTCGGGCGCGGGCCGGGCCGGTCTGGGAGCGTGACGATGCCGTGGAGCGCGGGTCCCCCGCCGCGCAGCTCGAACGCTTCGGTGTGGGGCACCGGCGGATCTTATCCCGCGGAGTACAATCCGACCGTGTCCGATGAAGCGCCCGCGTCGAACGGAGCGGTTCCCCTCGCGGATCTGCATCTGAGCCTCGGGGCGCAGCTCGAGCCGTCCCCGTTCGGCTTCGACCTGCCGGCCCACTACGGCTCGGTGAGCGACGAGTACAACGCGCTGCGCCGCTCGTGCGGGATCGCCGACCGCTCGTGGGTGCCGGACCTCGAGATGACCGGCGAGGACCGGGTGCGCTTCCTGAACGGCCTGATGACCTGTGACGTTCGCGAGCCGTCGCCCGGGGAGGGCTGCTACGGCTTCCTCACCGACGCCAAGGGCAAGGTCCTGGCCGACGCCGGCGTGCTGGTGTTCGAGGACCGCCTGCTGCTCGAGCTGCCGCCGGGGCGCGGGCAAGCCATCGCCGAGCACCTGCGCAAGTACGTGATCGCCGACCGGGTCGAGATCCGCGAGGTCGACGACACCCTGCCGCTCGCGGTCGTCGGACCCACCTCCGGGCGCTGCCTCGATCGCCTCGCGGGCGAGTCGCTCTCCCGGGACGATTGGCGGCATCGGCGCATCGAGCTGCTCGGGCACGAGGTGGACGTCTGCAGCCACCCGCGCCTGGGCGTGGCGGCGTTCGTGATGCGGGTCGATCGCGCGCACGCCGAGGATCTCTTCGGCGCCCTCGCCGATCGCAAGGCGGGCGCGGAGTTCATGCCGGTCGGCCAGCTGGCCGTCGATACGGTGCGGGTCGAGGGCGGCAACGCGATCGTCGGCGTCGATCTGGATCCGGCGACGCTGCCGCAGGAGACCGGCGACCTCGAGGCGGTGAGCTACACCAAGGGGTGCTACCTGGGGCAGGAGATCGTCGCCAGGGTCCACTACCGGGGCCAGGTCAACCGGCACCTGCGGGGGCTTCGCTTCGAGGCCGTCGAGCCGCCCGAGGCCGGCGCCCGGGTGACGTTCGAGGGCCAGGCCGTGGGCGTCGTCAGCAGCCCGCTCACGTCGCCCCGGCTCGGGCAGCCGATCGGCCTGTCGCTGATCCACCGCAAGGCCTCGGATCCGGGAACCCGGGTCGAGGTGGACGGCTGCGGCGAGGCCGAGGTCGCCGAGCTGCCGTTCGTGCACACCGGGATCGCCTAGCGGGCAGCCCGCCGGACAAAGAGAAGCCGCGCGGCGCCCTACCGCAGGGTGCCTTACCGCGGCGGGCTCGAGCCGCGGTGGGCGGCGATCAGACCGCGAAGGAGGAGCCGCAGCCGCAGGTGCCGGTGGCCTTCGGGTTGTTGAACTTGAACCCGGCGCCGCTCATCCCGAGCACGTAGTCGATCTCGGTGCCCTGGAGGTAGCGGGCGCTGACCGCGTCCACGAAGACCTTGAGGCCGTCGTACTCGAGCACGAAGTCGTTGTCCCGCGACTCGAGCTCGAAGTCGAGCGCGTACTCGAAGCCGCTGCAGCCGCCGCCGCGCACCGCGACGCGCAGGCCGCTGGCGGGGTCGAGCTTCTCCTGCTCGCGGGTGATCTTGATCATGTCGACGGCCTTCTTGGTGAGCCTGAGCGGCCCGGCGGGCGCCGCGGTCGGGGCCGTCTCGGGGGTCGGGGTCTGTTCTTGCGGCTCCATGGTGTCGGCTCCTCGTGCTTCGATTTCGCCTCTCGTCCACAATAGTCGTACCTCTGCAGGCTGTCAAATTATTCCCCCGCGGCGCGCGGCCGTATGATGGGATGAATGCAGGCCAGGGCGATCCTGTTCGGTTACGAAGGGGGTCTGGTCGATCACGAGGGGCCCCGGTTCGAGGTGCTGGCGGCGGTGCTGGCCGAGGAGGGGATCGACCTGCCGGCCGGGCTGCTCGAGACGCACCCGTTCGGTCCGCCCTACGAGGGCTGGCTGGCGGCGGTGCTCGGTCGCCTGCGCGGCGCCTCGGAGGCCGCCCTGGCGCAACGGCTGATGGTGCGCGCGGCCGCCAGGTACCGGTCGCTGCTGAGCGAGCGCGGCCCGGCCTGGCGCGCCGGCGCGGTCGAGTTCGTCGAGCGCGCGGCGGCGGCCGGCCTGGCCCTGGGCGCCGTGACCCAGCTGCCGAAGTCCGAAGTCGCCCAGGCGCTGGCCGGCGCCGGGCTCGCGTCGCGGCTCGCGGTGCTGGTCGGCGCCGAGGACCTCGAGAACGCCGACTCCCGGGCCGCCGCCTACCGGCTGGCCCTGGAGCGCCTCAACTCGCAGCCGCCGCTGCCCGCGCGGCTGATCCACCCGCACGAGGTGGCCGCCATCGAGGGCACCGCGGACGGGGTCCGCGCCGCCGCCGAGGCCGGGCTGCTCGCCATAGCGATCGGCGGGGGCGGCGTCGAGCGCGTCGGGGCGGCCCGGGTGGTCGGCGGCTTCGGCGAGCTCGAGCCGGCGAGCCTGGGATAGACTCTGCGCCTCCTCGGGGCGAGGAGATCGAATGCAACGACGCCATTTCCACGGCTCGCCGGCGGGCCGGATCGAGGTCATCACCGGCGGCATGTTCTCGGGCAAGAGCGAGGAGCTCGTGCGCCGGCTGCGGCGGGCGCTCATCGCCCGCCAGAGCGTGCAGGCGTTCAAGCCCTGGACCGACTCCCGGCACCCTCCCGAGCGGCTGGTCACGCGCGACAATCGCGAGCTCGGCGCCGAGACCGTGCACGGCATCGCCGAGCTGCGGCGAGCGCTCGAGCCGGGAGTCGAAGTGGTCGGCATCGACGAGGCGCAGTTCTTCGAGATGGAGCTCGCCGACCTGGTGATGGAGCTGGCCGATTCCGGGATCCGGGTGATCGTCGCCGGCCTCGATCAGGACTACGCGCGGCAGCCCTTCGGGCCGATGCCGGCGCTGATGGCGCTGGCGGAGTTCGTCGACAAGATGCACGCGGTCTGCGTGCGCTGCGGCGGCAACGCCCACTACAGCCAGAGGATCTCCGGCGGCGAAGAGCAGGTGCTGGTCGGCGACCTGGACGCCTACGAAGCGCGCTGCCGGGAGTGCTACGAGCCCTACGAGGCCGGCGCCGCCGAGCCCGTCAAGGGCACCGGCGGGCAGGGCACGGGGTAGACCCCGGCCACCCAGGTCTCGCCTCGCGCTCTACCCGTGCGGCCCGCTGCGGCTCGCGCCCTTGTCGATCGGCCGCGGCCGGCCGGCGTTGTCCACGTGCACGTAGACCACGGTCGCCTCGGTCACCGTCACGCGCTCGCCGCCGGGGCTGCGGCGCACCGCCTCGACCACCACCTTGACCCGGATCGAGGTCCGCCCGAGATGGTCGGTCTGGGCGTAGAAGCTCACCAGGTCGCCGACGAAGACCGGCTGGTGGAACTCGACCTCGTGCATGGCGACGGTGACCAGCCGGCCGCTGCAGTGGCGCAGCGCCTCGACCGCCCCCGCCTGGTCGATGTAGGAGAGGATGATGCCGCCGAAGATGGTGCCCAGGGCGTTGGTGTCCTTGGGCATCAGCGTGACCCTGAGAGCGGGGTCGGAGCGGTCGACGGTCATCGGCGGATGCTATCTTAGGCAGACCCGATGCCGGCCGCAGATTCCGAACGAGCGCGAGCGCGCAAGGCCGCTGCCGCCGAGGATCGGCGCCTCCTGGAGGAGATCGTCGCCCGCCGGCCCGAGGCGCTCTCGACCCTCTACGATCGCTATTCGGGCCTGCTGCTGGCGCTCGCCCATCGGGTGCTGGGCGACCTGTCGGAGGCCGAGGAGATCCTGCAGGAGGCGTTTCTGCAGGTCTGGAACCAGGCGTCGCGCTACGACCCGGCCAGGTCTTCGGTCTCGACCTGGCTGGTGCTGATCACCCGCAGCCGCGCCATCGACCGCCTGCGCAGTCGTAGGGTGGCGGAGAGGACCGTGGCCGCGGCCGAGAAGGAAGACCGGCGGGCGCATGCATCCCCCGAGGCGTTGGGAACCGTACTCAGACAGGAGCGCCGCGGCCGTCTCCGGCAAGAGATGGGCAGACTCCCGCCGGAGCAGCGGCAAGTGCTGGAGTTGGCGTTCTACCGTGGAATGACCCAAAGCGAGATCGCGTCCGAGACCGGGATTCCCCTGGGAACCGTCAAGACGCGCACCCTGCTGGCGATCAAGAAGCTGCGGAAGGCCCTGGCAGGCGAGCTCGAGGAGCTGTTGTGAGAGACGACGATCGAAAAGACGCGCCGGTCTCCGACGAGGACGCGAGGCTGCTCGATCTGCTCGATCGGCTCGGTCCGGAGACCGCGCCCGCCGAGCGGCAGGCCGTCGAGACCCTGGGCGCTCTGCCCTGGGCGCTCGAGGAGCTGCCGGTCCGCGCCGGCGTCAAGCGGCGGGTGATGGAGAGCGTCGCCGGCCGGGCGGCGCCGGTCGCGCGGCGCCGCCGCTGGCACCTGCCCCTGGCCGCCGGTCTGGCCGTGGCGCTGCTGGGGATCGCCGGCTTCCAGTTCCGCCGGCTCGAGAGCCAGCAGCGGACGATCGACGAGCTCTCGTCGCGCCTCGAGCGGATCGAGCGGGACGGCGCCGAGCTGGCCGAGGCCCGGCGCCTGCTGGCGGAGAGGGGCGGCCAGATGCGCATGATCACCAGCCGCGGCGCCGAGTTCTGCCTGCTCAAGCCGGTGGGCGAGCGGCCGCGCTATCCCGACGCCACCGCCACCATGGTGATCTCGCCCGATCGCCGGCGCTGGTACCTGGCCGCCGAGGGGCTCGAGCCGTGCGCCACCGGGGTCTGCTACCGGCTCTGGTTCGTCACCGACGCCGAGCCCATCCACGCGGCGTCGTTCGACGCCGCGGCCGAGGAGCGGCGGATCGAGCTCACCGGCAGCCACGAGGGGGTGCCCGCCGGCGTCCGCGCCATCGCCATCACCCGCGACGCCGAGCCCGAGCAGTCGAGCCCCCCGGAGACGGTGCTGCTGGCCGACCAGGCCATGGCCTTGCTGTAGAGCCTGGTCGCCAGCGGGTCGTGGTACGGCAAGGGCTCGGGCACCCCGTCCGGGGCTGGCTCGCGCCCCTTCTGAACGGGGAGCACGAGAGAGCCTTGCCAGGCGACAAGGCCTGGCAAGTCTCCTCTTGTGGTGACGGACTGGGGGCGCTGCGCTTTAGGCCCCGTCTGGGGTGCCCGAGCCCTTG
>JBFGLX010000007.1:0-27512 GCA_041575955.1 Thermoanaerobaculia bacterium | reverse complement strand
GTTGCGCTCGAACGCGTGATCGAGCGCCACCCGCAGCACCAGCACCACCGCCAGCCCCGCTCGCCGAGCGACCCGGATCTCGTTGACCACCCAGGGCGCCTCCTCGTCGAACCAGAGGTTGGCGCCGTCCCAGTCGCCCTGATGGGCGTAGACGGTGACCGCCACGGTGTTGAAGCCGGACTCTTCGAGCGTCTCGACCCAGGCTTCGTGGTCGGGCTCGTTGACCTGGATGCCGCCGAGATAGAACTCGGGCTCGCCGGTGGCGCAGCCGGCGGCGAGCAGGGCGACGAGGAGCAGCCTGACCACCGATCGCATCCGCTCAGAGAGTACGGGCACGATGGCGATAGGTTCAAGCATCCGTTTCGAGCAGGGCCCCAAGAAGGCGGCGGATCGAGCGCGGATCGAACCATCGCGAGCGCCAGGAAAGACAGGACGAGGTCCGTCTAACTCATGGAGCGGTAAAGGAGGTGCTCATGACGGAGCAACGTGAGGAGGCGGGGAACGCGGTAGGCGTCACGGGTCTGCTGCTCAAGACCTCGCCCGAAGTCTCGAGAGCCGAGGCCGAAAACCTGGTGACGGAGTTGGTCGGAGACGGCTGGCCGCTCGCGCCCTCGACCAGCGTGCTCGACTGGCTCGAGTTCGAGAGCGACGACGGACCGGTGAGCGTTGGAGACGGTTTCGACGCCATTCGGCGGCTACGCGCCCATCCCGGCGTGATCGCGGTGGAGCCGATTCTGGATGGGGAAGCGTACTTCCCGGACGAGGTCGACGAGCAGGCGGCCCGCGCCGTCCGCGCGGCGCCCGTGGACCCGGACACGGAGGGCAAGTTCGACTGGCATCTGGTCCAGGTGAAAGCGCAGCAGGCGTGGGAGTACGCGAACACGCGCGGCGAGGGAATCCGCATCGCCTCGGTCGACACCGGCTACACCGAGCACCCTGAACTGGTATCGGGCGACAACGTCCGGGCCGATCTCGGTTACAACTTCAGGGAGGGCACGGACAGTCCCCAGGAGCCGCTCAAGACCATCAAGCAGGGGCACGGAACCGCGACCGGCAGCGTGCTGATCAGCCCGCCCGGCAGGCAGCTCGGCGGCACCAGCATCGCGGTCTGGGGCGTGGCTCCCGATGCCGAGGTGGTGCCCATCCGGGTCGACAAGAACGTCTGGTTCTGGTCGGGAGCTCGCGACGCCAAGGGCGTTCTACACGCGGTCTCGAACGGCTGCGACGTCATCTCGATGAGCCGCGGCGGGCGAAAGAGCGCGGTTCTGTTCGAGGCGGCCAGGCATGCGGTCGAGCAGGGCGTCATCGTCGTCGCGGCGGCGGGGAACTGCAATCTGAGCTGCAAGATCAGGGATCCGGCCCGCTACCCGCATGTGGCTTGCGCGGCCGGCAGCACCTACTCCCGACGTCCATGGCAGAAGTCGTCGCACGGTGCCGCGGCCAGCATCGGCGCTCCCGCCGCGTCCGTCTACCGGGCCCGCGCGACCAAGAAGAACAGGCGCTACGAGTACGAGAACCAACGCAGCAGCGGAACTTCTTACGCGACGCCGATCGTGGCCGGCGCGGCTGCGATCTGGCTGGCGCACCACGGCGGCCGCGTGGCGCTCGCGGGGAAGCTGGGCGGCGTCGCTCGAGCGATTCCGGCGGTGTTCCTCCATCTGCTTCGAACCGAGGCGTACTCGGCGGGAGTCGACTGGGACGCCAGCCGATACGGACCGGGGATCCTCGACGTCGAGGCTCTGGTGCGCGCGGAGCTTCCGGATCGAGCCACCACGGAGCGACTGGTGGCGGAGCTCGACGAGGCGATGGGCCGCTCCGCGAGGAGTGCCGGGGCGTACGCTTCCGACGTCCGCACTCGAGATCTCCGGGCGCTCTTCGGGGATGCGTCCGCTCGCAGCGTGGCGGTGAGCGACGACCTGGCCGAGGAACTCTCAGTCTACCTGCTGCTACCGGAAGTGCGCGAAGCCTTGTCGGCGGCGCGGGCCGGCACTCGGGCGACCGGCGTCCGAGAGGCGCGCGCGGTCGAAGCGATCTTGAGCCAGGCACCCTCCGAAGTCCTGGCGCGAGCGCTGCGTGCGCAGATCCCATGAGTCACGCCAGCTGGTAGCAGAGCCGGCTGCGCGGAATCAGGCTCCGGCCGCGGTCTCTTCGATCCAGCGGTCCACCAGCCGCTCGAGAACACCCAGCGGCACCGCGCCGCTGCCCAGCACCACGTCGTGGAACCGGCGGATGTCGAAGGCGTCGCCGAGCCGCTCGCGGGCGCGCTCCCTGAGCGCCAGGATCTCGAGCTGGCCGACCATGTAGGCGCACGCCTGGCCGGGGTTGACGATGTAGCGCTCGATCTCGGCGACGACGTCGGTCTCCGGCATGCCGGTGTTGGCGAGCATGTAGTCGATCGCCTGCTCGCGCGTCCAGCGCATGCGGTGGATGCCGGTGTCGACGACCAGGCGCACGGCGCGGAAGATCTGGGCGGTCAGGTAGCCCAGGCGGTCGTACGGATCCTCCTGGAAGCCGTTCTCGGCCGCCACGCGCTCGGCGTAGAGCGCCCAGCCCTCGGTATAGGCGGTGAACGGAATGACCCGGCGAAAGAAGGGGACGTCCCGCATCTCCTGCGCCAGGGCGATCTGGAAGTGGTGGCCCGGGATCGCCTCGTGGTAGGCCAGCGTTCGCATGCCGAACCTCGGGATCTCCTTGACGCTCCGCAGGTTGACGTAGAAGGTCCCGGGCCGCGAGCCGTCGAAGGCCGGCGGCTCGTAGTAGGCGCCGGGGGCGGTCGCCTGGCGGAACTCGGGTACCCGCTCGACCCGGACGCCGCTTTCGGGCCGGACGTCGAAGAACGGGTCGAGGCCGGCGTCGATCTCGTCGATGATCGCCTGGTAGTCGGCCAGGATCTGCTGCCGACCCTCGTCGGTGTCCGGATAGAGGAAGCGCTCCTCGACGTTGAGCGCGCTCATGGCGGCGGCGAGGTCGTCCGCCGCGTAGCCTTCGGCGACGAGAATCGCCCGCATCTCCGACTGGATCCGCTCGACCTCCCCCAGGCCCAGCTGGTGGATCTCGTCGGCCGACAGGTCGGTGGTCGTGTGGTGGGCCAGGGTCCAATCGTAGAACGCGGCGCCGTCGGGCAGCTTCCAGACGCCGTCGTCGGTGGTGGCGACGCCCTCGAGGCGGGTGAAGTAGTCGATCAGCCGGCCGTAGGCCGGGTAGACGGTGCCCTGGATCCTCGACTCGAGCCGGGTCAGCAGCTCGTCGCGCTCCGACTCGCTCAGATCGTCGAGCTTGGCTGTGGCCTCGGCGAAGTGGGTGTAGAGAACCTGCTCGGTCGGCGGCCCGCCGACGAAGTCACGCATCTCGCGCAGGACGTGGCGGATGACGAACCTGGGCGGGACGATCCCCTGCTCCTCGCGCAGCTCGAGCCCCTCCAGGACCTGGTCGAACGCGGTCCCGAACCGGGTCACCCGGGCGATGTAGTCCTTGGCGTCGCGGGCGTCGCCGAGGTGGTGGCTGGTGATCATGAACTCGGGCAGGCCGCTCTGAATCCCGCCCAGCTGGTTGACCGGATAGGTGTGCAGCGGAAACCGGTTGCCTTCGTGCTGGTCCGCCAGGAACCACTCGAGCACGTCGTAGGAGAGCTTGCCGGCGTCGGTCATGCTCTCGCGGTCGTAGCTCCTGAGGACGCCGAGCTGTTCCTCCAGCCACTCGGCCTCGAACTTCTGGAACCTCACCGACATGTCGTCCAGATCGTCGTTGTGGAAGCGCAGGCCGGCCGGCTCGAGCAGGCGCATGGACGACAGCATCATCGGATGACGAAGAGCGAAGGTGCCGAAGACGCGGGCGTAGAAGTGCTCGATCTTCCAGGGCTTTCCCCACAGCGTGGGGACGAGGAAGATGCCGGCGGCGAGCGCCAGCAGGGCCAGCACACCGAGGATCGTCTTCGTCGTCAGGCTCATGAACGTCTCTCTCCGAGACGTGCGAGCCTACCTCACTGTTCCGCCGCACCGTCGATAGAATCCGACCGAGGTTCACCACGAGCCGACGCGTCATGTCCAACCGCCACGTACCCGAAAGGTCGTTCCTCTGAGCACCGAGCCGGACGAGCCGCGCCGGCATCCCCTGTTCATGCTCCTGGTGGTGCTGTGTGCGCTCGGCACGGCGCCCTTCCTGTTCATCGGCTCCGAGCCGGTCTTCGTCCTCGGACTGCCGGTCTGGCTCTGGTCGAGCATCGGGTTCACCCTGGCGCTATCGCTGCTGACCGCCTGGGGGGTACTCCGCTACTGGCGCGACGATCCGGCGGAGTCCGCCGGCGCGGCCGACGACGACTCCGGCTCGACCCCATGAGCCCCGACCTGAAGCTGGGCATCTTCGTCGCCGGTGGCGCCTACATCGGCCTGCTGGTGCTGATCGGCTTCCTCAGCCGTCGGGCGCGGCGCGACTCCTCGCTCGCCGACTTCTACCTGGCCGGCCGCCGGCTCGGCCCCTACGTGCTGCTGTTCACCCTGTTCGCCACCCAGTACAGCGGCAACTCCCTGTCGGGGTTTCCCGGGCAGACCTATCGCGAAGGGGTCGCCTACTACATGAGCGTCACCTTCATGGTCGGCATCGTCACCGGCTATCTGCTGTTCGCGCCCCGGCTCTTTCGCGCCGCCCGCTCGGGCAGCTTCGTCACCCCGAGCGATTTCCTCGCCAGCCGTTTTCGCAACCCGGTGCTCAACTATCTGTCGGCGACGATCTTCACCGTCGCCCTGCTCAACTACCTGCTAGCCCAGGTGATGGCCATGGGCCACGCCACGGCGGGACTCACCGAAGGGCGCATTCCCTACTGGCTGGGGGTGGTCGGCGGGGCGGCGATCATCCTGCTCTACGAGCTCCTCGGCGGCATGCGCGCGGTCGCCTGGACCGACGCCCTCCAGGGCGCGGTGCTGGTCGCGGGGCTGCTGCTGGCGGTGGCCCTGCTGCTGTCCGAGGTGGGCAGCCCGGCCGCGGTGCTGCGTCAGGTCGCCGCCGTCGCGCCCGCCAAGATGGCGAGCCCGTCGCTGGCGCTCTGCCTCCTCTGGCTGAGCAATTTTCTACTGCTCTTCCTGGGCGCGCCCCTCTATCCGCAGGCGATCCAGCGCATCTACGCCGCCCGCAGCCTCGACGACCTGCGCCGGGCGCTGGCGACGATGGCGCTGCTGCCGCACGTCGCGATCACCACGGTGATCTTCATCGGCGTGGTCGGCATCGCGCTCTTCCCGATGGCCGACGGCTTCAACGCCGATCAGATCACCTTCAAGGTGCTCGCCTACCTGGTGGAGCACCAGCCGCTGGCCTACGTTCCGGTGGTGGTGGTCATGATGGCGGTCGTCGCGGCCATCATGTCGACCGCCGACTCCTGTCTGCTGTCGCTGTCGTCGATCCTCACCAAGGACTTCTTCGGCCGGATCCGCGGCTTCGGCCCGGCGGACGAGGCGCGCCTGGCGCGCATCGCCCCGGTCTCGAGCATCGCGATCATGGTGGCGGTCACCGCGCTGGCGATCCGGCCGCTGTCGACGCTGTGGGGGCTGCTGGTGATCAAGTTCGAGATCCTGATCCAGCTCTCGCCCGCGTTCGTGCTGGGCACGCTGCACGAGCGCTCGGACGCGACCGGCTACCGCGGCCGCGACGTCCTGGCCGGGTTGGGGGTCGGCCTGGCGATCGCCCTCGGCCTCTACGCCGCCGGGCATCCCCAGCTCTACGGGCTCCACGCCGGCGTGGTCGGAGTGGGCGCCAACTATCTCACCTGCTGGGCCAGCAGGCGGCTTCGACTCGGCCGGCGGCGATGACCGGTCCGCCCCGGGTTTCGGTGCTGCTGCCGGTCTTCAACGCCCGGCCGTTTCTCGACGAGTGTCTGATGAGCCTCACCCGGCAGACGCTCGCGGACTTCGAGATCGTGGCGGTCGACGACGGCTCGAGGGACGGCTCGGGCGCCATTCTCGAGTCGTGGCGAGAGCAAGACGAGCGCATTCGCGTTCTGCGCCGGCCGCACCTCGGCCACGTGGCGGCGCTCAACACCGGCCTCAAGGCCTGCACCGGCTCGCTCATCGCCCGCATGGACGCCGACGACGTCGCCCATCCGGAGCGCCTACGCCTGCAGGTAGCCGCCTTCGACGCGCAGCCGGCGCTCGACGTCGTCTCGTGCAAGGTCAGGCACTTCCCCGCCGAGGCGGTGGCCGAGGGCTTTCGGGTCTACGAGCAGTGGCTCAACAGCCTCGTCAGCCACGAGCAGATCCTGCGCGACCGCTTCATCGAGAGCCCGATCCCGCACCCGACCGCCGTGGTGAGCCGCGCCGCCTTCCTGGAGGCCGGTGGCTATCACGACCAGGGGTGGCCCGAGGACTACGATCTCTGGCTCCGCCTCGCGCAGGCCGGCAAGCGCTTCCACAAGGTGCCGTTCACCCTCTACTACTGGCGCGAGCACGACGCCCGGCTCACCCGCACCGACGGACGCTACGCGCTCGAGAAGTTCCTCGCCTGCAAGGCGCGCTACCTCTGCTCCGGACCGCTCCTGGGGGCACGACGGGTCGTTGTCTGGGGCGCCGGCCAGACCGGCCGCCGCCTGTCGAAGCACCTGATCCGGCGCGGCGCTCCGCTCGAGGCCTTTCTCGACGTCGACCCCCGGAAGATCGGCGGCACCCTGCGCGGGCGCCCGATCTTCGATGCCGCCTCGCTCCCGAAGCTCTTCGATCACCGCCAGCGCCCCCTGCTGCTGGTGGCGGTCTCAGCGCGCACGGCCCGGAAGCTCATCCGCCAGCGGCTGGCCGAGCTCGGCTGGCGCGAGACCCACGACTTCTGGGTCGCCGCCTAGCTCGAAATCTGAATGCTGGCCTCGAGCTCCTGCGGTGCGGGTGCCGGGCGGGGGCGTCCTCTCCCCCCGCACCAGCCGATGCTAGACTGCCCGCCGTCGCGGAGAGCGCAGATGAAGCCGCCCGAGAATCCCCAGCCCGCCGCCCGCCCTGTCCTCCGCGCCGGGGTCCTCGTCCTGGCCGCGCTGCCGCTGCTGCCCTTCGCGGGCATGCCGCAGCAGGCGCCCGACGCCGAGGTCCGCTCGGTCAGCTCCGACGTCGAGCCCTGCCTGAGCGTGCGGAGCCGGCCGTCTCGCCGGGCGCGGATCGTCGACTGCCTGGAGCCGGGGCGACGGGTCACCGTCACCGGGACGCGGGGCCTATGGCGCCGGGTGTCGGCCGAGGGCGGCGTCCTCGGCTGGGTGACGAGCGGCTTCCTGGTCGCACCGCAGGCGGCGCCACCGAGCGCTACGCCGGACACCGGGGCCGTCGCCCCCGCGAGCCGGGAGCCGGAGCGGCCGCAGGAGCCGGCCACGGCCGCTGACCGGCCAACGCCTCCGGTGCCCGAGGCCGGTGGGGCTCCGGGCCCGGTCCAGCGGCCGCCGGTGCGGATCGTGGTGGCCGGCGACCCCGTGACCGGACCGGCGCAGGCGGCTGGCCAAGCGCCCCCGGCGCGAAGGGCGCCGCTAGACTCCGAGCGCGCCCGCGCCGCCGAAGAGCTCGCGGCCGCCCTCGAGGCCGAGCGCGACCGGCTCGCCGAGCGCGCCCGCGCCGCCGAAGAGCTGGTGGCCGCCCTCGAGGCCGAGCGCGACCGGCTTGCCGAGCGCGCCCGCGCCGCCGAAGAGCTGACGGCGGCCCTCGAGGCCGAGCGCGGCCAGCTCGCCGAGCGCGCCCGACTCGCCGAAGAGCGGGCGGCCGCCCTCGAGGTCGAGCACGATCGGCTCGCCGAGCGCGCCCGACTCGCTGAAGAGCGGGTAGCGGGCCTCCAGGTCGAGGCCGAGGCCGAGGCCGGCGACGACGCCCTGGCGACCGCGGCGGGCGCTCCCACCGTCGAGGAGCTGATCCGCGAGCGCGACGAACTGGACGGCGAGCTGAAGCGCGCGCAGGCCCGGATGCTCTATCTCCGCTCGGACCTCGAGGAGACCCGAGCCGAGCTGATGCGCCTCAAGGGAGTGCCGGCGCAGCTGGTGCAGCCGGAGCCGGAGCCCGAGGCGGTCGCCGCAAGGCCGGCGCCCGAGCCCGCGCCGCCGGCCGATGCCGCCGCGCCCGAGGCCCCGGCGCCGCCCGCGACCCCGTCCTTCGTGGTCATGGACGAGGTCGTCGGCACCGTCCGCGCCTGGGCGCAGGCGTGGGCCGACCAGCGGGCTAATGACTACCTGGCGTTCTACGCCCCCTCGTTCACGCCCCCGGAGGGTCAGAGCCGCGAGGTATGGGCCGCGGGGCGGCGCGAGCGGATCGGGTCGCCGCGCTCGATCGTGATCGCCCTCGATCGGATCAATCCGATCGTCAGCGGCGACCGCGCCAGCGTCAGCTTCGTCCAGAGCTACACCTCGGACACCTTCAGCGACACGGTGGCCAAGACCCTGGTGCTCGAGCGGGCCCCGACCGGCGGCTGGCAGATCGTCGAAGAGCGGCTGGACTAGCCTGACCTTCTCACCAGCGTTCGAGTCACAAGGCCGCAAATGCCTGGAGATGCAAGGCTTGCGATCGAGAGCGACGCGGGCGTATTGAGTCGGTTTTCGACGAAGCGGGTGCCGGGCGGGCGGGCTACTCCGGAGGGCCCAGGGTGACGGAAACGGATTGGCGCTCGCCGTCGCGCAGGATGACGACCTCGACGACGTCGCCCACCTGGTAGCGCTCGAGGCTCAGGGCGAGGTCGTCGGTGGAGCGGATCGGGGTGCCCTCGACCTCGACCACGACGTCGCCGAGGATCACCCGGCCGCGCCGATCGCGATAGGTGCCGCGCAGGCCGGCCCGGTCGGCGCCGCTGCCGGGGGTGACGTTGACCACCAGCGCCCCCTCGAGATCGAGGCCGCGCACCTGCTGGGCGGCGAGCATCGTGATTCCGAGCGTCGGCCGCTCCAGGCGGCCGTGGGTGATCAAGGCCGGCACCACCCAGTTGACGGTGTCCACGGGGATGGCGAATCCGATGCCCGCGTAGGCGCCCGAGGGGCTCACGATCTGCGTGTTGACGCCGATCAGCCGGCCGGCGCTGTCGAGTAGCGGACCGCCCGAGTTGCCCGGGTTGATGGCGGCGTCGGTCTGGATCACCTGGCGAATCGGGTAGCCGGCCATCGAATCGATCTCGCGGCCCAGGGCGCTGATCACGCCGGTGGTGAGGGTCTGGTCGAGCCCGAAAGGATTGCCGATCGCGTAGACCGTCTGTCCCACCAGCAGGTCGTCGGAGGTGCCGATCGCGATCGGCTGCAGTAGCTCGCGCGGGGCTTCGATCCGCAGCACCGCCAGGTCCTTGCGCGGCGCGGTGCCGACCAGGCGCGCCTGCCAGGAGGAGCGGTCGGCGAGCGTCACCTGGAACGCCTCGGCGTTGGCGATCACGTGGAAGTTGGTCACGACGTGACCGTGGCGGTCCCAGACGAACCCGGTGCCGCTGCCCCGCGGCACCTGAGTCGCCCGCAGGCTGAAGTAGTCGCGGCGAACGGCGATCGAGGTGATGAACACGACCGCGGGCGAGGTCTTCTGGAAGAGGTCGATGGTGGCCCGCTCGTCCGCTTTGAGCGGACCGCGCGGGTCGACCGGCCGGGGCTCGGAGACCTCGGCGACGCCGGCGCACCAGAGGCCGCCGGCGAGGAGCGCCCCAAGGGCCAGTGCCGAGACGAGCAGACTCGCGAATCGGCCTCGCATCGCCGGCGAGTCTACTCCACGGGCCGGCACGAGGCTTGCTGCTCCGTCCGCCGTGCGGGCCGCGCCCCGATCGCCCCCGAAAAAGCGCTAACTATGCATGGAACTTGAGTTTTTCTGTCTCGATCGACTTATAATCGGGACTCGGCCAGAAGCGCGCGACATGCGATCCGCAGGAAAAATTGTCCTCTCATCGAAGGGAGCTCCCGAAATGTCCGGCAAACGAGTGATCTGTGCCCTGGTGGCCTTCGGCCTGTTCTGCCAACCGCTGTTCGCCTATAGCGACCTGGGGCGGAAGGTGGACAACGCCCGGCTCGCCTACCGCGAGCTGCTCGAGGAGGCCGACCGGGTCGTCCCTCGGCGGCTGCTCGACGACGCCAACTGCATCGCCGTGATTCCCAACGTGATCAAGGGCGCGTTCTGGGTCGGCGGGCGCTCCGGCAAGGGGGTGCTCACCTGCCGTAACGAAGACGGCAAGTGGAGCCCGCCGATCTTCGTCAAGCTCTGGGGCGCGAGCTTCGGATTCCAGATCGGGGGCTCGGCCACCGACCTGGTGCTCTTCTTCATGACCGAGCGCAGCGCCCAGGCGCTGCTCAAGTCCCGCTTCACCATCGGCGGCGACGCGTCGGTGGCCGCCGGGCCGCAGGGACGGACGGCGGAGGTCGGCACCGACGTCACCTTCCGCGCCGAGATCTACTCCTACGCCAAGTCGCGCGGCCTGTTCGCCGGGATCGCGCTCGACGGCGCGCACATGGCGCCGCACAAGAAGGCCACCAACTCCTTCTACGGCGAGACCGTCTGGCCGCGCGACGTGCTGTTCGAGCACCGGGTCGGCAAGGTGCCGGCCGAGGCGCAGGCGCTCCTGGCGGAGCTGCCCTGAGGCGCGCGCTCCTGACCGCGCTGGCGGCCGCGGTTCTGCTGCCAGTGGCCGCGGCAGCCGCCAACTGGCCGCACTGGCGCGGTCCGCAGATGGACGGCACCAGCCCGGAGAGCGCCCTGCCCCTAGAGTGGAGCGCCGAGAAGAACGTCGTGTGGAAGCTGCCGCTGCCGGAGGTGAGCGGCTCGACACCCATCGTCTGGGCCGACCGCGTCTTCCTGAGCGTCGCCGACGGCGAGCGGATCTCCCTGTGGGCCGTCGACCGCCGGGACGGCCGGCAGCTCTGGTCGCGGCTGCTCGACGATCACAACGAGCCGCGGCGCAAGGGCAACCTGTCGGCGCCCTCGCCGGTGACCGACGGCAGCGCGGTCTGGGCGATGACCGGCACCGGCGTGCTCAAGGCGTTCGATTTCTCCGGCCGTGAGCTCTGGTCGAGAGACCTGCAGGCGGACTACGGCCGCTTCGGCATCCTGCACGGCTATTCCTCGTCGCCGCTGCTCTTCGAGGGGTCGCTGATCGTCCAGGTGCTGCACGGCTTCAACACCGACGACCCGTCCTACCTGCTCGCCGTCGACCAGGCGACCGGCGAGACCGTCTGGCGGGTGGAGCGCCCCACCGACGCGCCGCGCGAAGCGCCCGACGCCTACACCACGCCGACCCTCTTCCGGCGCGGCTCCGGCGTCGAGATCGTGATCAGCGGCGCCGACTACGTCACCGGACACGATCCCGCCACCGGACGCGAGCTCTGGCGGGTGGCCGGACTCAACCCCGACAAGCACCCGATGTACCGGGTGGTCGCGTCGCCGATCGTCGTCGGCGACACCATCTTCGCCCCCTCGCGGGTCAAGCCGCTGCTGGCGCTCAAGGCCGGCCCGACCCGCGGCTCGGCGCCGGTGCGCCTCTGGTCGTTCGACAAGGGACCGGACGTGCCGAGCCCGGTGTCGGACGGGGAGCGCCTCTACATCCTGCGCGACAACGGCGTGATGTTCGCGTTCGACGCCGAGACCGGCGACCAGCTCTGGGGACCCGAGCGGGTGGCCGAGGGCGACTACAGCGCCTCGCCGGTGATCGCCGGCGACCGCATCTACGTGACCGGAGAGAGCGGTACGACCACCGTGGTGGCGGCCCGCGACGAGTTCGCGGTCCTGGCCCGCAACGAGGTCGACGAGTACACCCTCTCTTCGCTCGCGATCTCCAACGGCCGGATCTTCCTACGCACCTCGAAGCACCTCTACTGCATCGGCGGGCCGCGTAGCGCCGCCGCCGAGTAGCGGCCAGCGAGCGCCGGACAGCGCCGAGAGGTGCGCCGGATCCTGGGTTACCGACCCCTGCCGCTTTCAGAAGGGGCGCGAGCCAGTCCAGGCCGGAGGATCCCGGCACGCGGACCCGCGACGCCGGGACGAGACCTCTTGCCATTTACTACCTGGGTAGTTATACTTCTGAAACTACCTGGGTCGTAGATCGTATAGAGACAGCGAAGGACCGACGCATGACCAGCAGACACACCCTCGGCGACCTGCAGCTCGCGATCATGCGGGTGCTCTGGGCGCGGCGCGAGGCGACGGTGGCCGAGGTTCATCAGGCGCTCCTGGACGAGCGCGGGTTGGCGCCCACCACGATCGCGACGATGCTGGTGAAGATGGAGAAGAAGGGCGTGGTCGCGCACCGCTCGGAGGGACGCCGCTACGTCTACCGGCCCACGGTCAGCGAGGCCGAGGTCCGGCGGACCATGGTCGCCGAGCTGACCGACCGCCTGTTCGCCGGCGACACGGCGGCGCTGGTCAGCCACCTGCTCGACGAGCACCAGGCGAGCGCGGAGGATCTGGCCGAGCTCGAGCGCCGGATCGCCGACGCCGAGGCGGGCGCGGAGGAGCGATGAGCGCGCTCGTCGCGGGCTGGCTGCTGACCTACCTGGTGCACAGCACGCTCCTGCTGGTCCTGGCCTGGCTGGCGGACCGGCTGCTGTCCGACCGGCAGCTGGCGCTGCGCGAGACGCTCTGGAGGCTGGCGCTGTTCGGCGGCCTGCTGACGGCGAGCGCGCAGCTCGCCACCGGGGTGAAACCGTATGCCGGCTCCTGGTCGCTGGCCGCGACCGCCAGCCCGGTCCGATCCGTGCCGCTCGCTGCACCACCGGTGGCGGCCGACGCCGCCATCGCCGCGGCCCGTCCCGCGGCGTCCGGCGCGCCCGCGGCGGCGACCGTCGCGGCTCGCCGCTCGCAAGCTCCCCCGGACGGTTGGGAGCGCCGCCTCGTCCAGGGCTGGGCGCTCGTCGGCCTGCCGCTCCTGGCCCTGCTGGCGGGCTCGTACGTGCGCCTTCGCCGGCGGCTGCGCACGCGAGTCGACCTCGACGGCGGCGACCTGGTCGAGTTCCTGAGGCGGCTCGAAGCGCGCGGCTCCACCGGCCGTAAACGGCGGCGGCGCCCGGTGCGGCTCACCCGGTCCCGCAGGATCCGGGTGCCGCTGGCGCGCGGCGTCCGCCGCCGCGAGATCTGTCTGCCGGCCGAGGCGCTCGAGCGGCTGCCGGCCGAGCGTCAGGAGATCGTCGTCGCGCACGAGCTGGCGCATCTCGACCGGCGAGACCCGCTCTGGTTCGCCCTGACGCGGGTCCTCGAGCGCGCGCTCTTCTTCCAGCCATTCAACGCGCTGGCGCGCCGGCAGCTCCAGGAGATCTCGGAGTTTCGCTGCGACGACTGGGCGGTCGCCGTGACCCGGCGGCCGATCTCGCTCGCCAAGTGCCTGGCCGAGGTCGCCGAGTGGAGCGTCCGCGGCCGGGCCGCCCTGCCGGTCCCCACCATGGCGGCCGGCGAGACCCACCTGCGGCGCCGCGTGGCGCGCCTTCTCCAAAGGAGTTATCCCATGCCGAATGAGACCGTGCCCCGATGGCTGGCGCCCGCCGCCCTGGCCCTGCTGCTCTTGACCGTGCTGATCGCGCCCGGGGTCTCGGCCCACGCGCCCGAATCACCGGACGCCGCACCGGAGATCGCGCCGCCGGTGGCGCCGCCCGCCCCCGAGCTCCCGAGCGCAAACCGGGCGCCGGTGGCGCCCGAGCCGCCCGCGCCGGTCCTGGCCCCATCGACGGCCGTGCCGGCGCTGCCGGCCTCCCCGGTGGCCCCCAGTGCGCCCGCCCTGCCGCCGGCACCGCCGGCTCCGGTTCTCGCCGATGCCTTCGAAGGCTTCGACCCCTTCGACGACTTCGGAGCGTTCGACGACTTCGACGACTTCGAGAATTTCGACGACTTTGACGCGTTCGACGCGTTCGATGCGTTCCAAGGGTTCGATAACTTCGACGCGTTCGAGGCGCTCGGCGAGCTCGACGAGCTCACCGGTGATCTGGTTACCGACCTCGCCACCGAGCTCATGGAGAGTCTCGAGCTCGACGGCGACCAGGTCGAGCGGCTCCGGGAGATGGCCGAGCGGCTCGAGGCGAAGGGCTACGCGACCGAGGCCGAGACCGCCCGGCTGGCCGAGATGGCGGAGCGCCTGATCGAGACCGCTCGGCCGAGCCGCGAGCAGCTGGAGCGCCTGCGCGAGCGGGAGCGAGCGCTCACCGAGGCCCGGAGACGAGCTCTCGAAGAGCACCGCGACCGGATGCGCGAGCAGACGGCCGCCGAGCGGGCCGAGATGGAGCGGGCGCGGGCGGCGATCCGGCGGTCGCTCGACGAACGCCGCGAGCTGCTCGAACAAGCGCGGCGGCAGCGCGAGGAGTCGCTCCGCGGGCTCGATCGCGAGCACCGCGAGCGCCTCCGCCAGGAGATGCTGCGCGCCCGCGAGGAGCTGCGCGAGCAGCTCCGCCGGCTCGATCGGGAGCTCCAGCGGCAGGAGCGCGCCGAGGGCCCGGGGGAACGGCCGGAGCCGCTCCCCGAGTAGACCCGCCGAGCGGGCGCCGGCGCGAGGGCCGGCGGGGCGTCCCTCTCTCCCCGTGCGGGAGAGAGGTCGGATCGAGGGAGTGAGGGGTGATCCGATCGCTCTCCCGGATACGATGCGCCGGTGGAGCCCACCGCCGCACGGCCGACCCTGCTCGCCGGCTACCGGACCGCGGTCGACTACCTCGATCGCGAGCTCGTTCGGCTGACGCCCAGAGCCCACGACCCGGCGGGCAAGGTCCGGGCCGCGCGAGCGTTCAACCGGGCGCTCGGCGACCCCCAGCGCGCCGGCCCCGCGATCCAGATCGCCGGCACCTCGGGCAAGGGGACGGTCGCCCACTTCATCGCGGCGGCGCTCAGCGCCGCCGGCCTGCGGACCGGCTGCCACCTCTCGCCGTACCTGCAGGCGTTCACCGAAAAGAGCTGGATCGACGGTCGCTACTGCTCGGTCGAGACCCTGGTGGCGGCGGTCGACGAAGTGCGTCCGGTGGCCGCCGAGTTCGCCGCCGACGACGCCTGCCCGGCCTCGGTGCACGGGATGGCCTCGCTGGCCGTGTCGTATCTCGCCTTCCGCGACGCGCGGCTCGACGTCGCGGTCATCGAGACCGGTCTCGGTGGCCGGTTCGACCTGGTCCAGGGGCTCGAGCGCGAGCTGTCGGTGATCACCGAGCTCGGCCTCGACCACACGGCGGCGCTCGGGCCGACCCTCGAGGAGATCGCCTGGCACAAGGCCGGGATCATGGCCGCCGGAGTGCCGTGCGTGGCCGCTCGCGGCGCCGCCTGGGGGGTTCTCGAGGCCGAGGCCCGCCGGGTCGGTGCGCCCCTCGACGCGGTCGATCTCGCGAGCGCGCGCGCCCTCCGCGACGGCCGGCTGACCCTGCGCCTCGACTCGATCGGCGAGCTCGAGGTCGAGCTCGGCTCGGCGGCTCCGTTCGTGGCGCGCAACGCCGCGCTCGCCGGCGCCGCGCTCGATCGGCTCGCGCGCGCCGGCTGGCCGATCGCGGCGGAGCACGTGCGCGCCGGGCTCGGCGCGCGGCTGCCGGGACGCCTGGAGATCGTGCAGGAGAGCCCGCGCGTGATCCTCGACTGCGCGCACAACCCCCAGAAGGTGGCCGCGCTGGCCGAGGCCGTGAACGAGACCGGCCTGACGGTCGTCTTCGCCGCCACCGGCAGCCGCGTGCCCGAGGAGCTGCTGAAGCAGATCGCGCCCCGAACCTCGCGGCTGATCGCGACCGGACTCGAGCTCTACGGCAAGACGACCGTCGACGCCGCCGAGATCGCCGCGACCGGCGCCCGGCTCGGCCTCGATTCGACCGCGATCCCGCTTCCCGAGGCGGCGCTTGAGGCGGCGCTCGCGACCACTCCGCCCGGGACGAGCGTTCTGGTCACCGGCTCGATCTACCTGGTGGGCCGGTTACGGCACCGCTGGTACCCGACCGACGAGGTCGTCGTGCAGCGCACCTCCTGGCCCGCCTCCGGCCGGGACCAGGCCCCGCCCCTCGATCGGCCGGCGACCCTCTGATCGGCGCCGCGGGGTCGTGGGTGCGCGCTCGACGTACAATCAGACGCGCCCGTCCGGGCGGCCCGGAACGACAGCCGCGATGACCCACCTTTCGAAGAGCTACGACGTCGCGGTGGTCGGCGCCGGTCCCGCCGGCGCCAGCTGCGCCCAACGCCTGGCCGAAGCCGGCCTCGCGGTGGCGCTTCTCGATCAGAAGGTGCCGCCGCGCTACAAGACCTGCGGCGGCGGCCTGGTGTGGCGGGCGCGCCGACTGCTCGACTTCGACCTCGACGGCTCGATCGAGAGCGAGTGCCGGGTCGCCGAGATGCACATGATCGATGCCGGGCTCGACTTTCGAATCGAGCGCTCGCGGCCGCTGGTGACCATGACCATGCGCTCGGAGCTCGACCACCGCATGGTCGAGCGGGCGCGCGAGGCCGGTGCCGAGCTGCTGGCCCCGCGGCGGGTGCGCGGCCTCGCGCAGTCGGCCACCGAGGTCCGTCTCGAGACCGACGGCGGACCTCTCAGCGCACGCTACTGCGTAGCCGCCGACGGCGCCGGCAGCCGCACGGCGAGGGCGGCCGGCTGGCCGGAAAACGAGAACGTCATCCCGGCTCTCGAATCGGAGATCCGGGTCGCGCCCAGCGACTACCGCCGCTTCGCCGACTGCGCGCGCTTCGATTTCGGCCTGATGCCGAGCGGCTACGCCTGGGTCTTCCCGAAGCGGCGCCACCTTTCGATCGGCTGTCTCTCGCGGCTGCGCGGCTGGAGTGCCCTGCGCGAGGATCTCGAGACCTATCTGAACCACCTCGGGCTGTCGGAGCACGGCGCGCGCGAGGATCACGGCTTCGTGATCCCGATCGCGCCGCGCGCCGGGCAGCTCGCCCGCGAGCGCGTGATCCTGGTCGGCGACGCCGCCGGACTGGCCGATCCGGTGAGCTGCGAGGGCATCTCGTGGGCGATCGTGAGCGGCCGCCTGGCCGCCGAGGCGGTCGCCGGCAGCCTCGACGATCCCGCCGCCGTGCGCGCCGCCTGGGCCGCCCTGCTGGAGCGCGATCTGCTGCCCGAGCTCAGAACCGCCCACCGGTTGGCGCGCTGGCTCTACGAGCGGCCGCGGCTGCGGCGAGCGACGTTCCGGCGCATCGGACAGCCGCTGTGCGAGGCGATCGGCGGCGTCTTCCTCGGCGAGAGCAGCTTCCGCGGCCTGGTGCGCACACCGCGCAACTACTTCAAGCTCGCCGCCAGGCTGGCCACCGGCAAGTAGTCCCCCCACCGCTCCCCCCCCGCGGCTGCCGGGCCTTGGGTAGGTATACTCGGCGCCTTCTCGAAACCGCTCGAATCCGGAGGTTCCCATTGCGCAGAAGCCCGCTCCCCACAGCCTCGTCCTGGCTACTCGTCCTGACGCTCGTCTCGACCTCGCTCACCCCGGCGCAGGCCGCGCGCGCCAAGGCCAAGAAGGTCGCCGGCGATGAGCCGGCGGCGGCGCCGGCCATCGACCCCAAGCTCTTCCAGAAGCTCGAGTTCAGGCTCATCGGCCCCTACCGTGGCGGCCGCTCGACCGCGGTCGCCGGCGTGCGCGGCGAGCGCGACACGTTCTACATGGGCACCACCGGCGGCGGCGTCTGGAAGACCACCGACGGCGGCGAGAGCTGGCGGGTGATCTCCGACGACGCCTTGAAGGCCGCCTCGATCGGCGCCGTCGCGGTCGCCCCGTCGGACAGCAACGTGGTCTACGCCGGCACCGGATCGGCGTGCCCGCGCGGCAACGTGTCGCCCGGCGACGGCCTCTACCGCTCGACCGACGGCGGCGCCACCTGGGAGCATCGCGGGCTCGCCGAAAGCGGCCAGATCGGCGCCATCGAAGTCCACCCGAACGACCCCGACCGCGTCTACGTGGCGGCCCTCGGGCACATCTTCGGGCCCAACCCGGAACGCGGCGTCTACCGGTCGAAGGACGGCGGCGCCAGCTGGGAGCGGGTCCTGTTCGTCAGCGACCGCGCCGGCGCCGTGGACCTGGTGATGAGCCCCGGAAACCCGCGCGTCCTCTACGCCGCGATCTGGGAGGCGGAGCGCAAGCCCTGGACGCTGGTGAGCGGCGGCGAGCGCAGCGGCCTCTACAGGTCGACCGACGGCGGCGACAGCTGGGAGGAGCTCACCGAGGGTCTGCCCGAGGGCACCCTGGGGCGGATCGGCGTCAGCGTCTCGGGCGGCAACCCGGAGCGCGTCTACGCCCTGGTCGAGGCCGAAGACGGCGGCCTCTTCCGCTCCGACAACGGCGGCGAGAAGTTCACGCTCGTCAACCCCGACCGCAACTTCCGACAGCGCGCCTGGTACTACACCCACGTCTTCGCCGATCCGGTCGATTCCGAGACCGTCTACGTCGCCAACACCGGCTTGTGGCGCTCGACCGACGGCGGCAAGAGCTTCGACTTCATCCGCGTGCCCCACGGCGACAACCACGACCTTTGGATCAACCCCGACGACCCGGACGTCATGATCAACGCCAACGACGGCGGCTCGAACGTCAGCTACAACGGCGGCCGCTCCTGGTCGACGCAGGCGAACCAGCCGACCGCGGAGATGTACCGGGTGACCGTGGACGACCAGTTTCCCTACCGCGTCTACGGCTGCCAGCAGGACAACTCGTGCGTCTCGCTGCCCAGCCGCACGAGCTCGAGCGGCATCGCGCGTCACGACTGGTACGTGATCGGCGGCTGCGAGAGCGGCCACGTGGCGGTCGATCCGCGCAACCCGAAGGTCACCTACTCGGGCTGCTACGGCGGCCAGATCAGCCGCTACGACCACGACACCGACCAGGAGCGCGAGATCACCACCTATCCGCAGCTCGCGGTCGGCCAGGCGGCCAAGGACCTCAGGTACCGCTTCCAATGGAACGCGCCGATCCGGCTGTCGCCCCACGATCCGAGCGTCCTCTACCACGCCTCGCAGTACGTGCACCGCTCGCGAGACGAGGGCCACAGCTGGGAGATCATCAGCCCGGACCTGACGCACGCCGAGCCCCACACCCTCGACTACGCCGGCGAGCCGATCACCCGCGACAACACCGGGGTCGAGGTCTACGCCACCGTCTTCGCGCTCGAGGAGTCGGCCCAGACTCCGGGCCTGCTCTGGGCGGGCACCGACGACGGCCGCGTCCACCTGTCGCGCGACGGCGGCGGCAGCTGGCGGGAGATCACCCCCGCCAGCATGCCCGAGAACGGGCAGGTGAACGCCATCGAGCTCTCGGCCCACGACCCCGGACGCGCCTTCCTGGCGGTCACCCGGTACAAGTTCGACGACTTCCGACCCTTCATCTTCCGCACCGACGACTACGGCGCCACCTGGCGCGCGCTGGCGGACGGCAAGAACGGGATCCCCGAGAATCACTTCGTGCGCGTGGTGCGCGAGGATCCGGACCGCAAGGGGCTGCTCTTCGCCGGCACCGAGTTCGGCCTCTACGTCTCGTTCGACGACGGCGGCCGCTGGCAGCCGTTCCAGCAGAAGCTGCCGGTGACGCCGGTGACCGACCTGCAGATCCGCCACGGCGACCTGATCGTCGCCACCCAGGGCCGCTCGTTCTGGATCCTCGACGACCTGTCGCCGCTCCATCAGCTCTCCCCAGAAACGGGTGCCAGGTCGATCCACCTGTTCGAGCCGCGGCCGACCCATCGCTTCGGCGGCGGCTTCTCGTTCGGCGGCGGCGGCGACGCGGGCGCCAATCCGCCCGCGGGCGTGGTTCTGCGCTATCTGCTGGCCAAGGAGCCCAAGGAGGAGCTCACGCTCGAGATCCTCGACCAGGGCGGCAGCGTCGTGCGCTCGTTCTCCAGCAAGACCCCCGAGAAGCGCGCCCCCAACCCGTTCCGGCGGTTCCTGCCGCCGGGCGCCGGCGGTCCGCAGACTCTCGGGACCGAAGTGGGGATGAACAGCTGGGTCTGGGACATGCGGCACGCCGACGCCGAGCTGGTGGACGACGCGGTGCTCTGGGGCATCGCGCGCGGCCCGCGGGTGCCGCCGGGCAGCTACCGGGCGCGGCTGTCGCTCGGCGACGGCAGCGACACGGAAGTCTCGGAAATCAGCCAGACCGTGAGCTTCGACATCGTTCCGGATCCGCGGCTCGAGACGACTCCGGCCGACTACCGGGCCCAGTACGAGCTGGCGCAGAAGATCTGGCGCGGCCTCACCGAGAGTCACCGGGCGCTGGACCGGCTGCGTGACGTTCGCGCGCAGGTCGAAGCCCTGACCGGGCGTCTCGAGAAGGCCGGCCGAGGCGAGGGTCTCGACGAGGCCGCCCAGGCGGTGACCGCTCGCCTGGCGTCGATCGAAAGCCGGATCTACCAGACCCGGAGCGAGGCGACCCAGGACGTGCTCAACTTCCCGCCCAAGCTCGACAACCAGCTGCTCGACCTGATGGGCACCGTCGAGAGCTCGGACCACCCGCCCACGGCCGGCTCGGTCGAGCGCTACCGCGACCTCCGGGCCGAGCTCGACGCCATCCTGGCGGAGCTCCAGAAGTGCGTCGACACCGAGGTCGCCGCGTTCAACCGGGCGGTGGCCGACAAGCAGGTGCCGGCGGTGATCGTGACCGGTCTCGGTGACCGTTAGTTCGCCGGCGATCGACGGGGGCGAGATCAGTCAACCGTCTCCGAAGTGGCGCATTCAACAGCCAAGCCACGCTCGCGTTCCATAGGCTCACTTGCGGCCATGGGTTACGGTCGCAAGCTCTTCCTACTGTCTGTCTGCCTCACATTGGCGGTCACGGCCCAGGCCGTGGCCGCCAAGAGGTTTGTCATCGACACCACGCCGGTCGCGGGCGGCCGGGTCTTCGTCGACGGCAGGTTCGTCGGCGTCGCCCCGGTCACCGTCGAGCTCAAGCTCAAGAAGGAGCAGGTGGCGACCGCGACCGCCGAGAAGGACGGCGCTCTGGGACTCTGGCCGCGCGAGATCGCCAAGGACGAGAAGGGCACCATCTACGTCCGCCTGGAGGAGAATCTGGCTCTCACCGAGACCCTCGAGTCGGACGTCGCCAACACCTGGCTGACGATCACCCCCAAGCTGACCCGCGAGCGTGACGACTCGGTCGACGAGGACGCGGTCTGGCAACGAATCGTGAGCGTCGTCACCGACAACTTCGCCGACCTCGAGCAGCTCGACCGGTCGAGCTTCTATCTGCGCACGGCGTGGCGGGTGCGCCGCTTCCCCCACTCGATCATGCGCAACCGCCTGGTGGTCAAGCGCGGCGTGACCGATCAGCTCTCGGTGCGGGTGCAGCTCGAGAGCTTCGAGATGGTGAGCGCGGCGACCGACGCCCGGATCGACGACGAGCTGTTCACCGAGAGCTCGCGGATCTTCCGGGACGACAAAGAGACGATCGACTATCTGCGCGATCAGCTCTAGCCCGCCGAGACCTGTTCAAGAAGGCCCCTTGCCGAGGGTGGGCCCGCCCCCTGCCGCTGGTAGAGTCCGCCAGGAGGATCGCCCATGAGCTCTGCTTTCCGCGAACAGCTGCGCCGCCTGCTGCACAAGCCCACCCAGAGCCGCTCGGCCAGGACCGTCGAGGTCTTCGGCTGGCTCATCCTGTTCGAGGGGACGCTCATCTTGCTGGCGCCCAACTGGGTCGCCTGGCTGATCCGGCTGCCCGACCTCTCCGACCAGGCGGCGAACTACGTGCGCCTCGTCGGCCTGCTAGTCGGCGGGCTCGGCATGCTCTACGTCGCCTGCGGCCGCCTGAGCTCGCGCGACTTCGTCTTCGCCTCGATGCTCGACCGGCCGCTGGTGCCGCCGATCATGGCCGTGCTCTGGTACCTGGGCATCGTGCCCGGTCCGCTGGCGCTCCTGTTCGCGATCTCCGACGGCGCCAGCTTCCTGTGGACCCTGTCCGCCTGGCGGGCGGAGAATCGCGCCGCCTGAGCGGCAGGTCCCGGCAGTCGCCGGCGACCGCGCTCTACTTCAGCAGCAGCGCCACCGTGATGCCGGCGTAGGTGCCCAGCGCGTAGCCCAGCAGCCCGACCATGGCTCCGGGCAGCGCCAGCTCGGGGTGCTTGCGCGCCACCGCCAGGGCGAGCGCGGTCGACGGGCCGCCGACCGCGGCCTGGGAGGCGATCGCGGTCGTCTCGACGTCGAGGCGGACCAGGCGGGCGGCGACGAACAGCACGACGCCGTGCACCAGCACGACGATCGCGGTGAAGTAGAACACCTGGATTCCGACCTCGAGGATCTGGTCGACCCGCGACCCGATGCCGATGACGGCGAAGAAGAGGTGGAGCGCGAGCGTGCCGAGCAGGAGCGATCCCTCGAGCCTGCGCACCGGCGGCAGCTGGGCGACGATCAGGGCATAGGTGGTCAGCCAGATCACCGACGGCACGCCGGCGGTATAGGCCGCTGTGCGCTCGGCCGCCAGCACCAGCGCCAGAGCCAGGCCGCCGAGCACCAGCAGGTCGAACACGCTGAAGCTCGCCGGCGCGTGCATCGGATCCTCGAACCGGGCCCGGCGCTCGCCGGAGCTCCATGCGGCCTCCCGCGGCGGCGGGTAGAGGCGTCGGAGCCAGACCGGCAGCAGCAGCGTGGCGCCCACCCACAGGCCGGTGAGCAGATTGTCGGCCGCGGTGGCGGCGGCGAACAGCGCTTCGGGAAGCTCCAGCGCCCGTCCCACGGAGACGAAGTTCAGGCTGCCCCCCGAGTAGGTGCCGGTCATCACCCCGGCCAGCCGCCAGCCGTCCTCGGGGAAGAAGCTCCCGAGCAGCGCGAACGCCACCAGCGCTCCGCTCGCCGTGGCCACGACCGCGAGCCCGAACGCTCCGAGCATCCTGGGGCCGGCGATCTTCAGGTCCCGAAGATCGACCGCGAACAGCAGCCAGACGATCGCCAGCGAGGTGACCGGCCCGCCGATTCGTCCGTAGACGGCCGACGAGACCGGCACGAGGTCGAGATTCGCCAGGATCGCTCCGAACAGGATCACCAGCACGCTGGCGCCCATCTTCGCCGCCCAGCCGATGCGGCGCGCGAGCCAGAACGAGAGCGCCGTGATGCCGACGATCAGCGTGGTGAGGGCGAGCGGATCGTCGATCATCGGCGCCCCAGACTCTCTCACAGGCCCGCGAGCCCGGCGATAGAATGTCGGCGGATGCCCTGCACTCTGGCGAGAACGCCGCGGCGGAATCCGTCGGCCTCCACATGATCGGCCGCACGCTCGCCCACTACGAGATTCTCGACCGGCTCGGCAAAGGCGGCATGGGTGAGGTCTACCTGGCCCTGGACCGGAAGCTCGACCGCAAGGTGGCGCTCAAGGTGCTGCCGCCGGAGCTGGCCTCCGACCCCGAGCTCGTCGAGCGCTTCGAGCGCGAGGCGAAGACGGTAGCCGCCCTCAACCATCCGAACATCGTCACCCTCCACTCGGTCGAGGAGGCCGGCGGCGTGCGCTTCTTGACCATGGAGCGGGTCGAGGGCGAGGGGCTCGATCGGAAGATCCCGAGAGGCGGGTTGCCTCTGGAGCGCTTCTTCGAGCTCGCGGTCCCCCTGGTCGCGGCGGTCGCCACCGCGCACGAGAGTGGCGTCACCCATCGCGATCTCAAGCCCGCCAACTTGATGGTCACGCACGACGGCCGGCTCAAGGTGCTCGATTTCGGCCTGGCCAAGCTGCGAGAGCGTCCCGCGAGTCCGGCCATGGAGGCTCCCACCGAAGCGCTGACGAGGGAGGGGCTGGTGGTCGGCACCGTGCCCTACATGTCGCCCGAGCAGCTCCAGGGCGGGACGATCGATTCGCGCTCCGACATCTTCTCGCTCGGCATCATCCTCTACGAGATGCTCACCGGCCGGCGGCCGTTCGCCGGCAAGAGCTCGGCCGAGGTCATCTCGGCACTGCTGCGCGACACGCCGACGCCGGTCGAAGAGCTGCGTCCACGCGCACCTCGGCAGCTGGCCCGTCTCGTTCGGCGCTGTCTCGAAAAGGACGCCGCCCAGCGCCTCCAGAGCGCGCGCGACCTGCTGATCGAGCTCGAGGAGGTTCGGCGGGAGTCGGAGCGCGATGCCACCGCCGCGGGCGGGACCGAAACCAGGGCAGCGCCCAGGAGGAAGGCGCTCGGGATCGCCGCCGCGATCCTGGCCGTGCTGGGAGCGACCGCCCTGGCGATCCTGTGGCGCCAGAGCCCAGCCGAGGAGGCGGAGCCGCTGGCACCGCTCCATCTGACGAAGCTGACCGGGGCCCCGGGGCTCGAAGACGAGCCGGCCTGGTCTCCCGACGGCAAGTTCCTCGCCTACACGACCGACCAGCGAGGCAACCTGGACATCCTCGTACAGCCAATCGGCGGCGGTCAGGTCATCCGGGCCTTCGAGAGCGACGCCGACGAAGCCCAGCCGGCCTTCTCGCCCGACGGAAGCCAGATCGCGTTCGTCTCGGCGCGCGATCGCGACGGCGATCTGAGACCGGGCATCGGGTGGGGGCCCCTCACCCCGTTGCTCATCGGCGGCGGCGGCGATCTCTTCGTCGGGCCGGCCTTCGGCGGTCCGGCGCTGAAGCTGGCCGAGGACGCCTACTCCCCGGCCTGGTCTCCCGATGGCCGAAAGATCGCGTTCTCCTCGCCGGGAGATGGCACGTCCACCATCTCCACCGTCAGCGCCAGCGGAGGCCAGCTCGAGCGTCTGACAACCGACGACCTGGCGTTTCAACCCGCGTGGTCGCCGGATGGATCCCGCATCGCCTACGGTGCCATCGAAACCGATTCGGGCGAGTTCGATCTGCGGGTGATTCCGGCGGCCGGAGGCCCGCCGAAGAAGATCTTCGGATTCCCGGCCGGTGCGCAAGTCCTCGAGCCGGCCTGGTCGGCGGACGGCGCATTCCTCTATTTCACCTCGAATCTCGGCGGTCGCTACAACATCTGGCGGGTGCGCGCGCCGATCGATCCCGACGCCGAGGCCGGAGAGCCCGAGCAGGTGACGTTCGGGGGCGGCGCCGACGTGAGCGTGAGCGTCGAGCCGACGAGCGGCAGGCTGGCGTTTTCGACCGTCGACGTGGACGTCAGCCTGTGGCAGCTCGACCTCGGGACCGGCGCCACCCGGCAGATCACGTTCGAGACCGGCCACGAGGGGAATGCCCAGGCTTCGCCCGACGGCCGGACGCTGCTCGTCGCGACCGATCGTCGAGGCGAGTGGGAGATCTGGGTCTACGACCTCGCCGGCGAGGCTTTGTCGGCGGTCGGGCCGAGCTTCTCGCTCGATTTCCCCGGACTCTGGTCGCCGGACGGGAAGCTCGTCGCCTATACCCGCCCGGGAGCCGCGCGCCTCCCGACCGTCGTCTACAAGGAGCTCGGTTCGATGAGCGAGACCGTGCTGCTCGAGAACGGGTTCGGCGGCGAATGGTCGCCGGACGGCGCCGAGCTTCTGGCAATGCAGTTCCGGCCGGACGGCAGCGGCTACACGGACATCGTCGCCATCTCTCCCGAAGGTAAGCGGGTGCGCCGCCTGACGGCAGGCGATGCCGTCTCGAACTTCCCCACCTGGTCGCCCGACGGCCGCGAGGTCATGTACAACTCCACCGCCGGGGGCATCCGCAAGCTCTGGCGGCTGCCGGCGGCCGGCGGCGATCCGGAGCAGCTGACCTTCGGGGCCGACGAGGACTCACACCCCAGGTGGTCGCGGACCGATCCGAACACCGTGCTGTTCCTGCGCAATCACGCGACCCTCTGTCTGCTCGATCTCTCGACCGGTGAAGTGCGAGAGCTCGAGGCCGACCTGTCGTCGCACTTCGGCCTCGACTATCCGAGCTGGTCCGCCGACGGCACTCACGTCTACTTCAGCGTCGCCGCCAAGACCGGCGACGTCTACGTGACCGAGGAGTGAGCATGACGATCCTTCGAACGCTCGCCGTCGCTCTCGCCGCCGCCTGGCTGGTCCCTAGCCCCGCCGCGGCCGACAAGTCGTACACCATCGTCGGCATCCACATCCAGGCCCGGGTCCAAGACGACGGCTCGCTGCGAGTCGAGGAGGAGATCAGCTACTCCTTCAGCGGTTCGTTCAGCTACGCCTACCGGGAGATCGTCACCGAGAAGGGCGAGAGCGTGCGCGACTTCAGCGTCGCCGAGGAGAGGCGCGGCTCCTCCGGGCCGTCGGACCAGCGCACGCCCCTGCCCTTCGATGTCGACGCCGGCCGCCGCAAGACCAAGATCACCTGGCACTACAACGCGTACAACGAGCTGCGAACGTTCGTGTTCGGCTACACCGTCGACGGCGTGGTCAAGCGCTACCTCGACGCGGTCGAGCTCTACTACAAGTTCGTGGGCGAGGACTGGGACCGCCAGATCGCCGCGGTCAGCGTGCGCGTGCATCCGATCCCGGGGGTGGACGGCTCGACCGTGCGCGCCTGGGCGCACGGGCCGCTCGACGGCTACGTGTCGGTGCCCGGCGACGGCTCGGCCTATCTGAGCGTCGCGCCGCTGCCGGCCCGAACCTTCTGGGAAGGGCGCATCGTCTATCCCGAGTCGGCGCTCCCGGACGTCACGTACGCCGCTCCCGAGATGCGCCTCGAGCAGATCCTGGCCGAGGAGGCGAGATGGGCCGAGGAGGCGAACGAGCGGCGGGCAGCCGCCCGGCGCCGGGTCGAGGGCAAGCCGGCGCTCCTCAAGCTGTCGGCGCTCGTCGGAGCCGCCGGCCTGCTGCTCTGGGCCTTTCTCTTCGTGCGCTACTCGTGGCCCCTCCGGCCCGCCCTGACCAGCGCGCCGGGCGAGATCCCCGACGATCTGCCGCCGGCGCTCGTCGCTCGTCTGCAGGGGCCGAACGCCGTCGGCCCCATGTTCACCAGCACGCTACTCGACCTGGCGCGGCGGGGGCACTTCGAGATTCACGAACAGGAGCGGCAGGTCTGGCGGCTCCTGGGCTCGATTACCAAGCCCGACTACTACTTCCGGGCCACCGGCAAGGAGCGCCACGATCTACAGCCGTTCGAGGCGGAGCTGATGACGTTTCTCGACGGGCTTGCCGAGGGCGAGGGCGGCTTCCGGATGTCGGAAGCGACCCGCAAGCACAGAGGCCGGCTGCTCTCCTTCGTTCGCCCCTGGGGCGAGACGATCCGGGCCCGGTTCGAGGAGCTCGGATGGCGCGAGAAAGCCCCCAGCGAGGCCCTGCGCCTCAACGCGATCTGCGGCATCGGCGTCGCGCTGGCCGGGGCCGCGCTCTGCGTCTGGAACCGCTCCGAGGCGGGAGCGCCGGCGATCGTCCTCGGCTTTCTGCAGGTCATCCTCACCCTGGCGCTCGGCCGGCTGTCGCCCGAGGGCAAGCGCCAGTACCTGCACTGGAAGGGCTTCGGCAAGCATCTCGACTCGATCGCCAAGATGCTCGGCCCGCCGTCGCTGACCTCGGCCGAGTGGGCGCGCTACATGGTCTACGCGGTGGCGCTCGGCAAGCACCGCAAGGTGCTGCCGGCGCTGGCGCGCATGATCCCCGAGGACGATCATCGGTCGCTGACCTGGTACCGGCCCATGCACGGCGGCCTGGGAGCGACCGACCTCGGGCAGATCGGCCAGGGGATCTCCGGCATGGTGAGCTCGGTGTCGAGCTCCTTCAGCTCGGCGACCGGCTCGAGCGGCGGGGCGAGCGGCGGCGGCGGTGGGGGTGGAGGTGGCGGGGGG
>JBFGLX010000006.1:0-30518 GCA_041575955.1 Thermoanaerobaculia bacterium | reverse complement strand
AGGGTGTCGCGGCTGCCGCCCTGGTCGGTCCGCGGCGCCACCTTGACGAACTCGGGCGCCGCCTCCAGGTTCGCCAGCTTCGACACGACCGACGCGCTGAACCGGGCGACGCGCTCGAGATCTTCGTAGTTGATCTTGTCGGCGGTGTCCGACGGCCGGTGATAGTCCTCGTGGCTGCCGGTGAACAGGTTGAGGGTCGGAATCGAGGCGCTGTTGAACGCGGTGCTGTCGGTCGGCAGGTAGGGGTCCTCGATCGTCTGGATGTCGAAGCCGACCGCCACGTTGCTCTGCTCGATCAGGCGCGCCCATACCGGGCTCGAGCCGGCGGCCTGAACGGTGAGCCGGTTGTCCTTCATCCGGCCCACCATGTCCATGTTGACGTAGCCGGCGGTGCTCTCCGGACCGAGCGCCGAGCCCGCTTCCGAGCCGTTCAGGAAAGCCGTCGAGCCGAGCAGGCCGAGCTCCTCGCCCGACCAGAAGGCGAGCACCACGCTGCGGCGGCGCTCCATGCCGGCGAGGCGCTTGCCGGCGTCCAGGGCCGCGGCGGCGCCGGAGGCGTTGTCGTCGGCGCCGTAGTGGACGCCCCCGGCCTCTTCTTTCCTGGCCAGCGAGTTGCCGTTGCTGCCGCGGCCGAGGTGGTCGTAGTGGGCGCCCAGGACGACGTACGGCTTGTCGGCCTCCTGCGCACCGCTACCCGGCAGCACGCCGGCGACGTTGTAGCCGGTGCGGCGCTCGCGCTCCACCTTGACGTCGAGGGTGAGCTCGATGCCCGGAATCTCGAACCCGACGACGTGCGGGTTGCCGTCGTCGAGAGCGGCCTGCGCCTCGGCGAGGGTCTTGCCCTCGACGTGCTCGAAGATGCGCTCGGCGACCGCGCCGCTGATGCTGGCGGCGACGATGCCCGAGTCGGCGACCGCGGTGTCGAAGGTCATCGGCACGGTCTCGCCGGCGTTGGGCGATCGCGGTCCCGTGACCACCAAGAGCGCTCTGGCCCCCCGCTCCCGCGCCTGCAGCGCCTTGTAGCGCAGGCCCGAGTAGCGCGCCAGCTTCGACCGGCTCTCCTGGTCCATGTCCTCGGGGAAGTAGCGCAGGGCGAGCACGATCTTGCCCTCGACGTCGAGGGTGGCGTAGCTGTCGTAGCCGAAGTCCTGGCTCTCCGGGACCACCAGCCCGTAGCCCGCGAACACCACGCCGCCGGTCACGGCGCCGTTGTCCGAGAACGACAGCGCCTGGATCGTGTCGGCGCCGGTCCACTCCTGCTCGACCTCCGACGCGGCGAGGGCGAGCGAGCTGCCGCCGTCGCTGGTGCCGGCGGTGAACTCGAACGGCATCAGGAAGTCGTCCCGCCCCGGCAGCGGCGCGGCGCCCAGCTTCGCTAGCTGGGCCGCGAGGTAGTCGGCGGCGAGCCGCTCGCCGCCGCTGCCGGTCAGCCGGCCCTCGAGCTCCTCGGAGGCCAGGTAGGTGACGTGCTCCTCGAGTGCGCCCGCGCCGGACGCCGGTGGCGCGCCGGCCAGCAAAGCGGCGAGCAGACAGATCGCACTTACGTTCGATAGTCGGGTCATGGGTCGATTCTCTCCCGTATCCGTTGTTTCGTCAGCCGCCTGCCGCCTGGCGGCGCTTCATTCACCGCCACGCCGCGGCGCCCGCTCGAGCGCCTCGAGGGCCGCCTGGTGGTTCCAGTCGGCGAGATAGAGCTGGCCGCCTTCGCCCTGGTGGCGAGTGGAGGTCCACGCGAGCTTCGTGCCGTCCGGGCTCGGCACGGGCAGGCCGTCGAAGCCGTCGGTGTAGGTCACCCGCACCGGCTCCTTCGTGCCGTCGGTGTCGACGATGTAGATCTCGAAGTTGGTGAAGCCGAGCTTGTTCGAGGCGAAGAAGATGTACTTCCCGGACGGATGCGCGTAGGGCGCCCAGCTCATCGAGCCGAAGTCGGTGATCCGGCGCTGGTCGGTGCCGTCCGGATTCATCGTCCAGACGTCGGCGATCAGGCCCTCCTCGTCGAACCGGCGCCAGACGATCTTCGAGCCGTCGGGGAAGAAGAACGGTCCGCCGTCGTAGCCGGGAGCGTCGGTCAGCCGCCGCTCGCCGGAGCCGTCGGCGCGCATCAGGTAGATCTCGCCGAAGTAGGACGGATTGACCTCGAGCAGCTTCGCCTCCTCGGCGCTCAGCTCGCGGTTGTAGGCGTCGCGCATCGACGAGAAGACGATCCACTCGCCGTCGGGCGAGTAGCTGCCCTCGGCGTCGTAGCCGCGCGCTTCCGTGAGCCGCCTGTAGCCGCCGTCGGCGGCGACCCAGATCTCCATCTCGGGGTCGTAGTCCCAGGCGTAGCGCTTCTCCTCCCCCCGCGCCCGCGCCTCGAGCTCGGCGCGCTGGAGCGCCTCGGAGCGGGGATCGTGGTGGGTGGAGCCGAAGAGGATCTCGCCGCTACCGGGCCGGATGAAGGCGCAGGTGGTCTTGCCGGTCCCGGGGGAGACCAGGCGGCTCTCGCCCGTCGCCATGTCGAGCAGGTAGATCTGGAAGAACGGGTTGCCCTCTTCGCGCTCGCTCTGGAAGACGAGCTGGGCGCCGTCGGGCGAGAAGTAGCCTTCGCCCGCGCGGCGGCCTTCGAAGGTCAGGCGCCGCACGCGGCTCAGGAAGTCGCTCTCCTCGTACTCGGCCTGGCTCTCGGACGGCGGCTCCCCGATCGCGATCAGACGGCTGGGAGTGCGCACCAGGAGGACCCCTTCGGAGACCGCCGGGGTCGCCATCAGCGGCTCGCTCATTTCGTTGATCGCCAGCTCCCGGTACTCGGGGCCGGCCTCGAGGACGTACATCTGGCCCTCTTCGGTGCCGGCGTAGAGCTTGCCGTTGACGGCGATCGGCGACCCGGTGAAGGTGCCGCCGCCCGAGAAACGGCTCTTGTAGATGGCCGCGCCGGTGGCGGCGTCGTAGGCCACCAGACGGCCGTTGTGATGGACGACGTAGAGCAGACCCCGGTAGAGGAGCGGCGTCGGCATGTAGGCGCCACCGATGCCCTGGCTCCAGGCGAGCGACGGGTCGCCGGCGGCGGGGTCGACGCGGTGCTCGCCGCGCAGCCCGGGCTCGATGGCGTAGATCGGCTTGACCGGTGGATAGCCCGCCGAAACGTATGCTACGCCGCCGCCGATCACCGGAGTGGCGATCACCAGCTCGGAGTTCGGCGACAGGCTCCAGAGCTCTCTCCCGGTCTTCGGGTCGTACCCGTGAATGGTCGAGCCGTTTACGACCAGCTCGTCGCCGCTCGGCCCCGGCAGGACGTTGGGGGTCGCCCAGGAGGGCGCGACCTCACGCTCGGCTCGCCAGACCTCGGCGCCGGACTCGAGATCCCAAGCGGCCACGAACGGTCCGCCGTGGACGTCGACCTGCTGGATGACGAGCGAGCCGTAGAGGAGCGGGCTGCTGGCGAAGCCCCACTCGATGCCCGGGTCGCTGAACGCACCGGCATTGAGTCCGCCCAGCTCCTTCCGCCAGTGGATCTCGCCGTCGAGGCCGAGACACGCCATGCCCGCGGTCGGGAAGACGACCACCAGATGCTCGCCGTCGGTCACCGGGGTCGAGTTGGCCTGCGTGGCCTTGAAGTGGCGCCGGGTCAGCGGCACCGCGCGTCCGACCTCACGCTCCCACAGCTTCACGCCGCTTCGCTTGTCGTAGGCGAGCACCAGCCAGCGATGCTCGACCGGCTCGTCCACCGGATCGCCGGCCCCGGTCAGGCCGGTGCGGATCTTCTGTTCGGCGCCCACCGCCACCGCCGTGGTGATGAAGACCGTGTCGCCCCAGACCACCGGGCTGGAGTTGCCCAGCCCTGGCAGCTCGGCGGTCCAAAGCACGCCATCGCCGGTCTCCAGGCTCCACGAGGTCAAGGTGTCGAGGCCATCGCCGACGCCGCGCGCCGCGGCGCCGCGAAAGGCCGGCCAGTTGACGGTCGGCCCGACGGCGCCCTCCGGCTGGTCGGCGGCGGCGCCGCTGAACGCCTCGAGTCCCAGCGGCTCGGCGACGCTGCGACGCAGACTGTCGGGCTCTGCGCCCGGCAGCGTCAGCTGGATCCCTTCGATCGTTCCAGCCCGGCCGAAGAAAGCGAGCGCGGCTCCGTCCTCGGCGCTGCGAAACTCGCGCTCGCCGGTCGCTTCGAGCGGCTGCGGCTCGCCGCCGTCGATGGCCGCGAACAGCTGGGCATCCGCGGCCGACACCTCCACGGTGGTGCTCGTGGCGAAGCCCTCGAAACGACCGATGAACGGCTCGAGATCGGCGGCCTTGTAGACCGGCGGCGGGGGATCGGGGCGGCTCTCCGCCCGCTCGAGGATCGCGCTCAGCGCCGGACCCGCGTCCCCGGCTCCGAGGGCGCGGAGCCGGGCGAGCGCCGACTCGAGGATCGGCCCGGAGTCGACCGCCGCGCGGGCGAGATCCGGGTCCTGTCGTTGGATCGCGGCCGCCAGCGCCTGCTCTCGATCCTCGGCGCCGTGCTCGAGCAGGAGCCTGGCGATCTCGACCGCCCGGGAGCCGTCTCCGGCGCCCATGAAGAGCACGCCGACGAGGGGACTCGTGCCGTAGAAGCTCTCCTTCAGATTGGGGTCGGCGCCGCTGTCGAGCAGGAATCGGACCACGTCCGAGTGGCCCCGCCCGGCCGCCATGTAGAGCGCGGTCGTTCCGTACTTGTCGGCGGAGTCCACCGACAGGCCCGCGCCCACCAGGCGACGCACTTCGGCGAGGTCGCCCGCGCGGGCGGCGGCGAACAGGCTCTGCCGGTCGTCGGCGATTCCAGCGCCGGGCAGGAGCGCGCACAGCAGGGCGGTCAAGATCAGTGGTCTTCGCATCGTTCGCATCGTCTCGGGTCCTGGACGGGCTGGGTCAGGAGGCCAGATCGAGGGCATGCCGCTTGAGGTCGTCCAGCGACACGAACTCGAGCGCCCGCTCGTGGGTGGCCGCCAGGATCACGGGCGGCGCCTGGCCGGCGTCGAGCGCCTCCCGCCAGCGCGCGGCGCAGACGCACCAGCGGTCCCCGGGAACCAGGCCGGGGAAGCCCATCCACGGCACCGGCGAGCTCAGATCGTTGCCGGCGCCGCGCGAGAACTCGAGGAACTCCTCGGTCACCTCGGCGCAGACGACATGGGCGCCGAGATCCTGCTCGCCGGTGTTGCAGCAGCCGTCGCGATAGAAGCCGGTCATCGGGGAAGTGCAGCAGGTCTCGATCTGGCCGCCCAGCACGTTTTTCGCCTCGTCCACGTCGTGATTCTACCGGTTGCGAACCGGTCGTGGAGCCCTGGTAGCGGTACGGAAAGGGCCAGGGCACCCCAGACGGGGCCTAAAGCGCAGCGCCCCCACTCAGGCACCACAAGAGGAGACTTGTCAGGCCTTGTCGCCTGGCAAGGCTCGCTCGCGATCCGGGTTCAGAAGGGGCGCGAGCCAGCCCCGGACGGGGTGCTCTGGCCCTTTCCGTACCGCTACCGGAGCGCGCGGCTTGTCGCTCGGTGGCGGCTTCTGCCACACTGACCGCGGTGGAGCTCCTCGGCCTCAAGCTGTTCTTCCTGGCCGCCATTCTGGCGGCGGGCTGGACCGGTGCCGCGCTGCCGCTGCTCCGCCCCGCGGCGGCCGGGGGCGGTCGGTTCATGAGCTGGGGCAACGCCTTCAGCGCCGGAATCTTCCTCGGCATCGGCCTGATCCACATGCTCGGCGAGGCGCAGGCGGCCTGGACCGAGCTCGGCTGGAACTACCCGATCGCGTTCGTGCTGGCGACCGCGGCGTTCGCGACCAGCCTGCTCTTCGAGCACGTGCTGCTGCCCGAGCCGGCGCACGAGATCGTCCACCACCACGGCCACGACTGCATCGAGGAGCATCACGCCGAGACCGGCTCGAAAGGGCTCTACCCCTACGTGCTGGTGGTCGCCCTGTCGCTGCACTCGATCCTGGCGGGCCTGGCCCTCGGCACCCAGGACGCGTTCACCAACGGGCTGGTGATCTTCTCGGCCATCCTGGTCCACAAGACGACGGCGGGGTTCGCCCTCGGCGTCAGCCTCGCCCGCAGCGGCATCGAGCGCGGCCGCAGCCTCCGGCTGGCGACGCTGTTCGCGATCATGACGCCGCTCGGCATCCTCCTGGGGGTCGGACTCAATCTCGTCTTCCTGACCGGCTCGGGCGCCCACCTCGACGCCGCGGTGCTCGCCCTCGCCGCCGGCACGTTCATCTACATCGCGTCGCTCGACATCATCCAGGACGAGTTCTTGCGGCCGGGCAGCCGGTTGATGAAGTGGCTCTTCGCCACCCTCGGCCTCGCCCTGATGGCCGTGCTGGCGATCTGGATCTAGCCCGACCTTCTTCGAGCTGGCAGCCAGCTGACCGCTACTGCGGTCGATCCACCCACCACTCGTCGATGTTGTAGAACGAGGTCAGGGCGTTGGGCCGGTTGCCGCGAACCCGCCGGTGGCGAGCGTCGAGCTTCTGCGGCTCCCAGAGAAAGGTGTAGGGCTGGTCGCGGTGCAGCGCCGCCTGCACCTGGTGCAGGAGCCGGCGCTTCTCGTCCACGTCCGCCGCCGAGCTCGCCGCCTCCAGGATCCGGTCGAGCTCCGGGTCGGAGTAGCCGCCGAAGTTGAACTTGCCGATCTCGCTGGTGTGGAACGCGAACGTCATGTCGAGCGAGGACGGGATGTCCCAGGCGCCGATGGCGACCTCGAAATCGCCGCCCATCACTTTCTCGACCCAGGTCTGGAACTCGACCGGACGCATGCTCAGCGCCACTCCGACGTCGGCCAGCTGGGCCTGGATCAGGGTCGCTGCATCGAGATGCACGCGGTTGCCGTTCTGGACCAGCAGCTCGAGCTCGAGCCGCTCGCCGTCGCGCTCCAGGACGCGATCGCCGTCGGCGTCTTCGAACCCCGACGCGGCCAGCAGCCGCTCGGCCTCGCGCCGATCGAACGGCCAGGGCTCGAGCGTGCCGTCGAAGGCCCAGGTCGAGGAGAGCACCGCCGAGACGCCGACCTTGGCGTAGCCCCGGTAGATGGAATCGACGATCGCCTGGCGGTCGACGGCGTGAGTCAAGGCTCGGCGCAGCCCGGCGCTGCCGAGCGGGCCGTGGCGGGTGTTCCAGCACAGGTAGTCGAACTGCCGCCCCCAGAAGGCCTCGATAGCGGTTTCCGGGTGGCTTTCGATGCGCTCGATCTGGTCGGGGGGCACGATCTGCACGTAGTCGATCGAGCCGCCCAGCAGCTGGCTGATCTGCCCGGTCTTTTCCGGAATGATCCGGAACACCAGTCGATCGAGGCGTGGCAGGCCTTGCCGGTAGTAGCGCTCGTTGCGCTCGAGAACGAGAACCTCGTTGGGCTGCCAGCTGCGGAGCACGAACGGGCCGCTGCTGGCCATGTGCTCGGCGAACCAACGGCCGGCCGAGCGCCATTCCGAGAACGGCAGCTCGCTCCAGAGGTGCCGGGGCAGGATGCCGCCGATGTTGGCGTGCTCGAACTGATCGGGGTAGGTCTTGGTGAAATGGAAGCGAACGGTGCGCGCATCGACCACCTCGACGTCCTCGATCAGCTCCTTCTGGCTGCGCCGGCGCCACGCCACCTGCGGGTCGGTCTGCGCCTGCCAGGTCCAGCGCACGTCCTCGGCGGTGATCGGCGTGCCGTCGCTCCACGAGGCCGCGCGCAGATGGAAAGTCAAAACGCGGCCGTCGTCCGAATACTCCCAGCGCTCCGCGAGCCGCGGCTCGTAGGTCGACGGCCCGGTCCTGAAATCGTCGTTCTCCAGGGCCAGCTCCAGAAACAGGAACCGCTCGACGTCGCGCATGTGCGACGATCCGGAGCTGATCAGATCGTTGACGGTGTCGATGTCGGTAAGGACGGTGGTGACGACCGTGCCGCCGCTCTGGGGAGAGCTGGCCGGTGGCGGACTCTCCGCGGCGGGCCCGCACGCCACCAGGCAGAGCAACAGGAGTCCGGCAGCGAGCCGCTCGCGGAGCATTCGCGCCGGATAGTAGCAAGAGAGCCGCGGGCACCGCCGCAAGGTTCCCGAGAGCAGATCACGAGCCTGCCGGAGGAGACGGGTGTCAGCGCTTCCGGGTCTTCGCCAGCACCGCGTGGTCGGGGTTGAAGACCACCCTGCCGGGCTGGCGGCCGACCTCGAGGCTGACGGTCTGCTCGGGCCGGTCGACGGTGACCAGATAGTCCTCGCTCTCTCCGCCGTCGAACTCGACCCGTACCGGCACTCGCATCGAAAAGCCCTCCGGAACGTCGCTCTGGTAAACGTCGACCTCGACCCGGTAGCCCCGATCGGCGCCGACGACGACGCGCGACCGCCATTCGTAGCTCGGTATCTCGGAGCCGTAGACCCACTGATCGAAGAACCAGGCCCAATCGCCGCCCGCGTGACGCTCGACCGCCAGCCGGAAGTCGTCGGTGGTCGGATAGCGGTTGGCGTTGGCGGTGAAGAAATCGCGCAGCAGATCGTAGAACGCCTGCTCGCCGCCGGTGGCGACTCGCATCAGGGTGTGGAGCATGTGGAGCACGAGAGCGCCCTTGCGATACGACTGCGAAAGGAAGGCCGCCGGCGCCTCGCCCACGGCGGAGCGGTAGCCGTGTCCGATCGGGCCGACGCGGCGCTTGGCGAGCTTGTTGTCGAGCGGCAGCCGGCCGCGCGAGAACGGGCTCAGGCGCGACTTGATCGAGCCGGTGATCTCGTCGGCGTGGGCCTGGATCGCTTCGAGGAAGAGCAGATCGCCGCGCTCGACGTTCTCCTTCATGTAGAGCAGCGCCAGGTACTGCGCCAGGCCCTCGCTCAGCCACTGGTCGCGGTAGCTGCCCCAGCCGATGATGTGCCCGGCCCATTGGTGGGCGACCTCGTGCGCGATGAAGAGCTCGACCGGACCGGTCCGATCGCGAAACGCGGCCTCTTCGGCGAGATGCAGAAAGCCGCCGAAGGCCTGGCCGTGCGCGGCCTGAATCAAGGTGGTCTGGACGATCTCGTCCGGTAGCTCGACGCCCACGAGCCGCTCGAAGAAGCCGATGCTGCGCTGCACGTCGGCGGCGATCTCGCCGAGCCGCGCCTGGCTGTCGGAGCCGACCGGGGTCGAGAAGACGACGACCTCGGGCAGGCCGGGATCGACCAGCCGGCTCTCGAGCACCTTGCGCGCCGACGCGAAGGTCGCCATCTTCACCGGCCGGTCGAGCCGCCACGACCGGGTCACCAGCCCCTTCTCGGTCCGCTCGTCTTCGAGCGCGCCCATCGCCCGCACGTCGTACTTCTCGCGCGTCGTCACCTCGATCCTGGCGGTATGCAGGTCGCGCAGCGCGGTGTCGATCGTGTCGACGCCCGGGTACCACGCCCGCCCGGGCATGTAGTTGCGAACCTCGAACTCGTACTCGAACTCGAGGGTGCGGGGGGTGTCGGCGGCGACCGGCTCCGGCATCAGGACGACGATCGAATGATCGAAGACCCGCTTGTCGATGCCGGTGCTGCGGCCGCCGATGTGATCGCGCAGGAACGGCAGCTCGGCCCCGGACTCGTCGCGGACGGCGACGACGCGCGCGAACGGGTGCAGATAGAGCTGGAGCGCGCGCAGACCCGGCTGCGTGGTCTGGAGCTCCACGCGCGCGCTGAAGTCGCCCTTGATCGTGTGCCTCGAGGTCTCGCTGGTACCCGGGTCCTTGCCCAGGCGGAGGAGCCGCGCGGCGACGTCGACGTGCCGGATGTCGATCGGCCGGCCCTCGAACGGCCCCGGCCGGCCCGAGGGTCGGCGCTGCCGCTTGCGGTCGAGGCTCAGCCACTGCTCGAGGAAGGCGTAGCGCTGGTTGAAGCTCTCGAGCCGCACCTCTTCGTGGCGGCGCGAGGTGAAATCGTAGGTCAGCCACCCGAAGCGCTCGGTCTTGACGTCGATCCGCAGGAACTCCTCCCCCGGGTTGAGCAGCGCGCTGATCACCCGGGCGTCGGCGTCGAGCCGGCGGATGCGGAGCCAGAAGTCGTGGCGCTGCCGGACCAGGGGGTGGGTCCGGTAGCCGCCGTCGGTGGCCGATGCCAGGCCGTCGAGCAGGCTTCGGTCCGAGGTGCGGAGGACCATCCGGGTGAACGTCTCGTCGAGCTCTTCCAGGGCTTCATCGCCGGTGAAACGGCGCAGCTGACCGAGCTCGAAACGATCCGCGATCGCCATCCGAAAGCGCCCGCTGCCCTCGAACGCGAGCCCGGTCAACGCGCCGTCCGAGGTCGGCTCCTGGAGGCTGAGCTCGCCGCTCACGAGGCGCCACTCGGCGTCCTCGTGGGCGATCGAGAAACCGCCCGCGGGCAGCGGCCGGGCCGCGGCGAACCGCCACTCCTGCAGCCGCTCGTAGTCGTCGACCGACGCCGCGCCGGCGCCGGTGGCGATCGCGAGGCACCAGGCGGCCAGCAGCGGGCGGGCGGTCATCAGACGGCGTACAGCTCCTCGAGCCACTTCCTGAACCAGGCCGGGCGCGCGATCAGGATGTAGGCGGCGAACAGGCCGGTCAGGGGGGCGACGAAGACGAACAGGTCGATCAGCACCAGCGCAATGGCGATCAGCCAGCGGTCGGAGGCTCGCATCCCCCGACAATAACCCCGGCGCCCCCCGAATGTCCCAGTCCCAAACCGCCAAGGCCTGCTCCGGGAGGACGGTGCCCCGGGAAGGGCAGGGGCTGCCGCCCGCCACTCTCCACGCAGAAACTTGACGCTGACGTCAAGACGCCGAGCGATGTGGGATACCTAGACGATCGCCAGGCGGCTCGCCGCTTCCGCCGCCAGCGGGTCGTCCGACACTCCCGCGCGCTGCCGGCGCAGCGCCGCGTGGGCGATCATCGCCGCGTTGTCGCCCGCATAGGCGAGCGACGCGAGGTGGAGTCGCACGTCTCTCGCCGCGCACCACTCGGCGACCTGCCGCCGGAGCAGCCGGTTCGCCGCGACCCCGCCCGAGACCGCCAGGTGATCGAAGCGCCGCTCGGCCAGGACGCGCTCCAGCCGGTCGAGAATCTGACCCACGGCGGCGGCGCGGAAGCCGGCCAGCAGGTTCGACAGCTCGGCCGGGAAGGCGTCCGGGGAGGAGGCGCCCCGCGGCGCCTCGACGCCCTCGCGCTCGAGGGCCTCGATCGCCAGCAGCGCCTGGCTCTTGAGACCGGAGTAGGAGAAGTCGGCGCTGCCGTCGCTGCACGTCGCCACCGAGAACGGCCGCTCCGAGGCGTCGCCCGACTCCGCCAGCCGATCGACGACCGGGCCTTGCGGGTAGGGCAGGCCGAGGCGCTTGCCGACCTTGTCGAACACCTCGCCCATGGCGTCGTCGCGGGTCTCCGCGACCGTGGCGATGCGCGCGCCGTCGACGCGATAGAGGCTGGTGTGACCGCCCGATACCACCAGCCCGGCGAAGCTCGGCGGCGGCGCCAGCGCCGGTTCCCCAGCGGCGCCGAGGAAGGGCGAATAGAGATGACCCTCGAGGTGATGGACCGCGTGGAAGGGCACCCCGAGGCTGTAGGCGATCGACTTGCCCAGCGACAGGCCGACCAGGAGGGCGCCCACCAGGCCCGGCCCGCGAGTCGCAGCGACCAGGTCGATCTGCCGCATTTCGACGCCCGCGAGCTCGAGCGCTTCGGCCTCGACCGGCAACCAGTTGCGCAGATGCTCGCGCGAGGCGACCTCCGGCACGACGCCCCCGAACGGCCGATGGGCGGCCAGCTGGCTCGAGACCACCGAGGCCAGGACCCGGCCGCTGCCGTCGAGCACGGCGCAGGCGGTGTCGTCGCAGGAGGTCTCGATGCCGAGCACCAGCGGGGGGACGCCTGCCGAATGACCTTGTTCACCGCTCACGAGTAGAGCAAGATACACGACGGCCCGAAAACCATGCCCGTTCCATTCGCCATCAACGGCCTCGGCCGCATCGGAAGGGCGCTGCTGCGCATCGCGCGCGAGCGCCCCGAGCTGCAGCTGGTGGCGGTCAACGACGTCGCCGGAGCCGAGCAGCTGGCGCGCCTGATCGCCCACGACACGCTGCACGGCGCCTTCGCCGGCCAGGTCGCCTCGTCACCGGGGTGGCTGCGCATCGACGGCCGGGACGTCCGGGCCTTCCAGCGGTCGCGGGCCTCGGACATTCCCTGGACCGAGACCTCCGCCGGGCTGGTGGTCGACGCCACCGGACTGTGCAAGGACCGCGAGCGGGCCCGCGCCCACCTGCGCGCACCGGTGCGCAAGGTGGTCGTCTCCGCCAACGCCGAGGGCATGGACCTGACGATCTGCATGGGCGTCAACCACGGCGACTACGACCCCCGCACCCATCACCTCCTGAGCGGCGCCTCGTGCACGACCAACTGCCTGGTGCCGCTCGCCTATCTGCTCGACCGGGAGTACGGCATTCGCGAGGCGCTCCTGAACACCGTCCACAGCTACAACAACGACCAGAGCCTGCTCGAGTCGCCCCACGCCGACCCGAGGCGGTCGCGGGCGGCCGCCCTCAACATCATCCCCACCACCACCAGCGCGGTCGCGGCGGCGGTCCGGATCCTGCCGCAGCTCGCCGGCCGCCTCGACGGCCTGGCGATTCGCGTGCCGACGCCCAACGTCTCGCTGATCGACCTGGTCGTCCGCCTGGATCGGGATCCTTCGACGGAATCCGTGAACGACCTGTTCCGCCAAGCCGCCACCGGCGAGCTGGCCGGCATCCTCGCGGTCACCGACGAGCAGCTCGTGTCGTCGGACTTCCTGCGCGAGCCGGCGTCGGCGGTGGTCGACCTCAACCTGACGAGCACGGTCGGCGATCGTCTGTACCGGATCGTCGCCTGGTATGACAACGAGTGGGCCCACGCGAGCCGGCTCGCCGACCTCGTGCAGCTGGCCGGAGAGACCACATGACCCGACTTCGAAGCCTGGAAGACCTCGACCTGGCGAACCTGACCGAAGTGGCCACGTTCGTCCGGGTCGATTTCAACGTGCCGCTCGAGAACGGCACGATCATGGACGACACGCGCCTGACGGCGGCGCTGCCGACGCTTCGCGAGCTCAGCCGGGCCGGTGCCCGTCTGATCCTCGCGTCCCATTGCGGCCGGCCCAAGGGCGAGCCGAACCCCGAGTTCAGCCTGCGGGCGGTGGCCGAGAGGCTGTCGGTCCTGCTCGACCAGCCGGTGCGGTTCTCGGAGTCCGCGGTCGGCGACGCCGCGGGCGCGGTCGTCGCGAGCCTCGGCCCGGGCGAGATCTGCCTGCTCGAGAACCTCCGTTTCCATCGCGGCGAGACCGACAACGATCCGGAGTTCGCGGCCCGGCTCGCGGCGCTCGCCGAAGCCTACGTCGACGACGCCTTCGGCACCGCGCACCGGGCGCACGCCTCGGTCGTGGGCGTTCCCGAGCGGTTGCCGCGCAGCGCTGCCGGACGGCTGCTGCATCGCGAGGTCGAGGTCCTCGGCGGTCTCCTGAGCGAGCCGGCGCGGCCATTCGCGGCGGTCGTCGGCGGCGCCAAGGTCTCCGGCAAGGCCGAGACGCTGGCCAACCTGCTGCCCCGTCTCGACCTGCTGATTCTGGGCGGCGGCATGGCCAACACGTTTCTCGCCGCGCGCGGCTGCGACATGGCCGGCTCGCTGGTCGAAAGCGACCGGATCGAGCTCGCCGGCGAGATTCTGGCGCGCGCCGAGCAGGGCTCGGTCGAGGTGCTGCTGCCCGAAGACCTCGTGGTCACCGACGATCTGGATCGACCGACCGAGGTGCGGACGGTGGCGGCAACGGACCTGCCGTCGGGCTCCATGGCCGTCGACATCGGCGAGCGCGCCCGGACGCGCTTCGGCGCCGCGCTGGGGACGGCGGCGACGATCTTCTGGAACGGCCCCCTGGGCGTGTTCGAGAAGCCGCCCTTCGATGCCGGCACGGTGGCGGTCGCCGAGGCGATCGGCGCGAGCTCCGCCTTCAGCGTGATCGGCGGCGGCGAGACGGTCGCCGCGGCGGCACGCGCCGGAGTCGTCGATCGGATCGGCCACGTCTCGACCGGCGGTGGCGCCTCGCTGGAGCTGCTCGCCGGCAAGCTCCTGCCGGGCGTAGAGATTCTGAGGGAGGCAGAATGACGAGACGACCGTTGGTGGGCGGTAACTGGAAGATGCACCTCCTGCGGGCCGACGCCGAGGCCTACTGCGAGCAGATCCGCGGCGCCGCGGCGAGCCTGCGCACCGAGGTCGTCCTCTTTCCGTCCGCGCCGCTCCTGGGCACGGTCGCCCGCGGGCTGCGCGGGACGTCCTTTGCCGTCGGCGGCCAGGATCTGCACCCGGACGAGAAAGGGGCGCACACCGGCGACGTCTCGGGTCCACAGCTCGCCGACGCCGGTTGCGAGTGGGTCCTGTGCGGCCACAGCGAGCGCCGTCAGAGCCACCACGAGAGCGACGAGCTGGTCGGCCGCAAGGCGATCGCGGCTCGGCGCCATGGGCTCAAGCCGCTCATCTGCATCGGTGAGACCGCGGCCGAGCGGCAGGCGGGCGCGACCTTCGAGGTCCTGGATCGCCAGCTGGACGCCGCCCTGGCGGGGCGGCCGGAGCCGTGCGCGCTGGCGTACGAGCCGGTCTGGGCGATCGGCACCGGCGCGAGCGCCACCCCGGAGATCGCCCAGGAGGCGCACCGCCACATCCGGGAGACCCTCGCGGACCTGCTCGGCGACGAAGCGGCGAGCAGCAAGAGAATCCTCTACGGCGGCTCGGTGACTCCCCAGAACGCCGCCGAGCTTTTCGCTCAGCCCGACCTCGACGGCTTCCTGGTCGGCGGCGCCAGCCTTGACCCCGAGCGATTCTTGGCTATCATCCGTTCCTGCGGCTAGCGCTCGCCCGCGGCCGACGGAGGCAAAACTCGGAATGATCTACTTCATCTACACGATCCACATCATCGTCTGCATCTTCCTGATCCTGGTCGTGCTCCTGCAGCAGGGCAAGGGGGCCGACCTGTCGGTCTTCGGCGGTGGCTCCACGCAGACGGTGTTCGGCGCCCGCGGCGCGGCCACCTTTCTGCACAAGATGACGGTTGGCGGCTTCATCGCCTTCAGCCTCACCACGATCTCCATCGGCCTGCTGAGCGGCAGCGCCCAGAGCTCGGTGTTCAAGGGCGCCGACGCGCCGGTGGCGGTGGAAGAGGCCGCGCCCCCGGAGGATCAGATCGCGCCCGCAGCGGCAGCCGAGGAGGAAGCGGTCGAGCCCTCCGCCGAGGGTGACGGCGAAGCTCCGGAGTCCGACGCGGGCGAGCCGGCGGCGCCCTCCGATCCGCCGCCCGGCGACGGTTCCAGAGATTGATAGCATGACCCCCGCGCCGAAGTGGCGGAATTGGTAGACGCGCACGGTTGAGGGCCGTGTGGGGCAACCCGTGCCGGTTCGAGTCCGGCCTTCGGCACCACTCCTCTCGAAGAGGCTCCCGGCGATGCCGGCCGCGCTCTCATGGTAGTTTCTGGGGCGCCATGTCCGAGAACGAAAGCGGCACCCAGCCCAGCGAGCCGGCCGCGGCCGCTCCGCCCCCGAAGCCCGAGGCCCCGCCGGCGAAGCCGAAGCCGCCCGCGCGGGTGCTCCCCTCCCAGGAGCAGATCGCGGCCTGGGTGGCCGGCGACGATCTCCCCAGCCTCGCGAACCTGTTCAACCTGATGAACACCAAGCTGTTCGACGTCATGATGATGCAGGTCCGCAAGGAAGAGCTGCTGCCGCAGCACTGGCAGGTGATCAGCCGGCTCGAGCCGCCACCGGACGAGGAGTTCGATCGCCTGCCCGTGGTCGAGCGGCTGCGCGCGTCCGCTCCGTCCGAGGCGGCGGAGCAGCGGGTCGAGGCGCTTCGAACCGCCTGGCAGGAGCTGCGCGGCAAGCACCCCTCGCTCTGGTCGGCGTCCGATCTGTTCGCGGCCCTGCGCAGGATCATCGACAAGAAGCGGCAGGTCGACTTCCACGCCCTGCTGTCGGCCGTCCGCGACGTCTGGCGCAATCTCGATCTGCCCCAGGGGCAAGAGCAGCTCGAGGTGCTCTGGGCCTGCCTCGCCTTCATCCGCGAGAAGACCAAGAAGTAGGCTGTCTCCTACTGGACCAGCCGCGCTCGGTTGATCAGGACGTTCTGCAGCGGCTGCGCTTCCGAGAGCTGGGTCCGGCGCACCGTGACCCCGGCGATCTCGTCGACGACCGACATCCCCTCGATGACTCTGCCGAAGACGGCGTAGCCCCAGCCTTGAGGGGTCTTCGACGCGTGATCCAGGAAGGCGTTGTCGGCGTGGTTGATGAAGAACTGCACCGAGGCGCTGTGCGGATCGTTCTTGCGCGCCATGGCCACCGTGCCCCGGAGGTTCTTGAGGCCGTTGTCGGCTTCGTTGGCGACGCTCTTGTCGGTGGGCTTGAGTTTGCCGTCGGGCAGGTGGCCGCCGCCCTGGAGCATGAACTCCTTTACTACGCGGTGGAAGATGGTGCCGTCGTAGAAGCCTGTCGTGACGTTGTCGAGGAAGCTCGCGACGGTCTCGGGCGCCTTGTCGGCGAACAGCTCGATCACGATCGTGCCCTTCGAGGTCTCGAGCGCCACTCTCGGATTGTCGGCCGCCGCCGCCCCGCTCGAGACCGACGCCATCCAGATCAGCACACACAATACGGCCAGGTTCTTCATCTCGGTTCTCCTCGCTCGGCTACGCCGTTCATGGTTCCTCAGGTGGCCCCGTGCGCCTTGCGCGCCTCGACGCACTCGTCGCACGGGCAGATCCGGCGCAAGAAGTCGAAACGGTAGATGCCGGTCGCGTGCGCGTCGGACCACTGGAAGGCGACCGCGTAGTTGCCGACCGGCTCGATCGCCAGCGGCGTCACCGAGACCGCCGGCGCCCGGAACTCGACGCTCAGCCCGTGATGGCCTTGACAGCCGGCGCAGGGACAGTAGCCGCGCAGGTAGTCGTAGTCGTACTCGGCCTGATGCCCGTCGCTCCAGACGATGCGCAGCTTGCGCCGCTCCGGCAGCCGCCGGAGCTCTGTCGGCACTGTTTTCTCCATTCGCTCAACCGGTCGCGGTGCGCACTTCGACGCGATTCCTGCCGTTCGTCTTCGCCCGGTAGAGCGCCGCATCGGCGGCGGCGATCAGCTGGTTCACCTCGGGGCGGCTGCTGGCGGCAGAGTACTGGTCGATGGCGACCACTCCGATCGAGATGGTAACCCGAATCTCCTCGCCGTTGTCGGCGGTGACGCAGACTTCTTCGACCAGCCCGCGCACCTTCTCGGCCACCACCTCCGCGCCCTCGGCGTCGGTCTCCGGCAGGACGACGAGAAACTCCTCACCGCCGTAGCGCCCGACCTCGTCGGTCGCCCGCAGGCCGCTGGTGATCGCCCGGCCCACGCGCTTGAGCACCAGGTCGCCCTTCAGGTGTCCGTGGCGATCGTTGACCCGCTTGAAGCAGTCGAGGTCCGCCATCGCGAGGGCCAGCGGCCGTCCGAAGCGAATCGAGCGGTCGAGCTCGCGGTTGAGCGCGTCCAGGACCGCGCCCCGGCGCAGCATGCCGGTGAGGCTGTCGCGAGTCGCCGATTCGTAGAGCTGCGAGTACTCGAACGCCGTCGCCACGTGGTGCGAAAGCAGGTTCAGCAGCTCCATCTCCTCGGCGGCGAAGGCCCGGCCGCCGAGCTTGCGCCCCAGGACGAGCACGCCGACCAGCTCGTCGCGGCGCAGCAGCGGCACCAGCACCGCGGCGTCCATCGGCCGCAGCCGGTCCTCCAGCGAGCGGCTCTTGACGATTAGATGGTCGACCGGCAGCGGCCGTCCGGTGCTCTGGAGCGCTCGCAGGGCCGGATCAGAGCTCGACAGGAGCAAATTCTCCTCGGCCCTGCCGGAGGAGCCGCTCCAGGCGAGCGGCGCCAGGATCCCGGACTCCGCCTTGAGCAGCACCGCCGCGGCCTCGAGGCCGAACAGGTCACACAGCCGGTCGACCAGCTCGCGCCCCATCGCCTGCAGGTTGCCGCGCGCGGGCAGCTCGCTGGCCAGGAGCACCAGCCGCTCGCGCAGGGCGGCGCGCTCGGGAAAGAACTGTCCGTCGATCAGCTCCTGGGTGGCCCGGCGCAGCGGCCTGAAGAAGAGGCCCATCGTCAGGGTCGCCAATCCGACCAGCCAGATCGACGTGTCGCCGCCCGGGAAGAGCCTCGACAGGAAGGCTCCGCCGGCGCCGATGGCGGCGTAGAAGCCCAGAACCAGCATGCTGGTCAGCAGCGTGTAGACCAGGCTCCTCTTCACCACCAGCTCGAGATCGAACAGCCGGTAGCGGAGAATCGCCAACAGGATGCAAAGCGGATAGACCAGCAGCACCAACGGCTCGACCACCTCGAGCCACTCCGGATAGGCCAGGCCGCGGTGCGCCGCCACCACCGAGGCCACCATGTGGATCGACCACGGAAGGACCGCCAGGAGGATCAGCAGCGTCTGCTGGCGCGACAGCGGCTCCGGGCACCGGACCACCGCGGACGCCAGGAGCGCGACGACCGACAGCGCCCAGAGGACGCCGCCGACGTCCCAGAACAAGAGCTCCGCCTGTGCGAGGCTCCAGGGCGAGGCCCTGCCGGTGGCGTCGAGCACCAGGGCCGCCGCCAGCTGCAGGCCGAGCGCCCCGCCGGCCACGTAGAAGCCGGGCACCAGCCAGCGCCGCTTGGGGCCGAAGCGGGTACGGTCGGGGATCGACGCCGCGAGGTGGAGCTCGAGGCCGATCTGAAGGCCGATCAGGAGGGTGAGGAAGGGCGCGGCGAAGAACGCGTACTCGGGTAGATTCAAGATCTCGACCGGCATCGCCAGCTCGAGCGCCACCGAGATCGAGATCAGCATCAGCAGACGGGCCCGCAGATCTCCCGGCAGCTGCACCAGGGCCACCCCGCCGAGGGCCAGGTAGCCGAGGCAGGCGAGCCACTCGATGATCGTCTTCAACCACGGGAAGGGCCGCCCCGGCTCGACTTCGAGAAGCTGCTTGGCGCCGTCGCGCTGGACCTCGAAATCGATCCGCGCGCCGCGGCTGAAGGTCGAGGCCGCCTCGTCGTAGTCGGCGAGATCCGCGACTTCCCGGCCCGCGACCCGGAGCACGAGGTCGCCCGTGCGGACGCCCGCGCGCCGAGCCGGGCCCCTGGCGACCTCGGCGATCACCAGCCCGTGCTCGGTCTCTTCGAGGCTGACGCCGACGGCGCGCGCCTGGCGCCGCGCGGTCTCGATGGTCGCCGCCGCCAGCAACAGCACCATAGCCAGGGCGATCGGGCCCAGCCACAGCAACCTTCTCGAGCGGACGGCGCGACGCGACGCGTGACGCCGGTCGCGCAGTCCCGGCTCCTCCACGCTCACGGCGGCGATTATGGAGGCCGCGACCGACCGGCGGAGTGAGCCAGTTCACTCTCGTGCACCGACTTCCGGACGCCCGAGTCAAATCTCCGACCAACCACGTGCCGGGCGGGGGCGTCCCTCTCCCCCCGTGAGGGAGGGAGAGGGATCGAGGGAGAGGGGGGCGATCCGGTCGAACGATCCGTCAGGGCGGATCGCTGGTGCCGGCGGGCGTCCATGGACCGCAGCGCGCGAGCCTCGCCACGCTCCGCCAGCCGCCACCGAGGGCCCCGTAACGGCGGATCGACACTTCCGCGTAGCGGCTGCAGCTCGGCTCGAAGCGGCAGACCACCCCCAGGGCCGGCATCGCGCGCGACAGCGTGCCCTGATAGACGTGGATCCCGGCGATCAGGACGCGCGCGCTGAGCTGATGCTCCGGCCGCCGCGCCAGGTCCCAGATCAGCGCCGCCGCGAGAGCCAGGACGAGCAGCACCGCCTTGCGGCGATTCCGGAGCGTCGATGATCCGTTGGCGTTCACCTCAGACCCGAGCCAGGATCAGATAGACCCAATTGCCGAGCAACGCGAGGGCGGTCGCCGCCCGCAGGGCCGGCGTCGGCCGCAGCCGGAGCTCGGGCAGCGGCCGGCCGAGAATCGCCGCCGCGCCGGCGCCGAGGCCACCGGCCACCAGGCCGACCCAGCCGATCGCGGCGAGCGGGTTGACCGCCAGCGCGGCGGCCGGATCGAGGCGCGCCAGGGCCAGTGCGGCGCGCGTCACGCCACAGCTCGGGCACGGCAGATCGAGCCAGGCCCGGAAGGGACACGGCGGCAGGCCGGCCGCCAGCGCCGCCGCCAGCGGCGACAGCGCGACCAGCGCCACGGCCACGCCCGCCCACAGAAGCGCCAGTTGGCGTGCCGGCGACATCTCCCGACCGGCTGGCTACCGGAAAGCACTCGCCGCGAGCGCCCAGATCATGAGCATGAACAGGCCGCCACAGACACAGCAGGCAACGAGCGGCAGCAGCGCTCCGGTGAGCGCCCTGCCGGTGCTCGTGCGGTGCAGGCGGGCGGCGCCGATCGTAAGCAGCGCGATGTACCAGGGGATCGAGAGCAGCGGTCCCAGCAGCGGCACGATCGCGGCCAGTTGCACGACGTAGGCGTAGCCGTTGACGCGGAACGTCCCCTCGAATCCGCTTTCCGACCGCTCGAGGGCGCCGACGAGCATCAGCGACAGATGGTGAACGAGGCTCCAGATGAACAGGATGATCGCCAGGAAGACCGGCGTCAGGATCAAGTTGATCGCCAGCGACAGGGGCGTGGTCGCCATGTAGAGCAGGAACTGCTCACGGATGTCGGGCGGCAGCAGGCCCGCGACCGACCCCTGGAAGGCGAACTGCCAGATCTGCCCGATCACGGCGCCGAACCAGCCGACGATGACGGCGAACAGGAGCGGGCTGAAGAAGTCGCCGCGCTCGAGGGTGAGCGCGTAGGCGGCGCCCGGACTGGTGATGAACAGCTTGATGCTGGCGAGCAGCCCGGCGCCGTAGCCGACCTGCTGCCGCTGCTCCCAGGGGTTGCCGGCGCCGGGGCCGGCGCCCGGTGGCGGCGGCGGCGTGAACTGATGTTCCCCGGGCTCGATCATCGCCGTTCCGCTGAAGTTCTACTCGCCGCCGCCAAGTCGCGACTCCTCTCCCGCATGGCCCCGCGCGCTGCCGTGGCGGGCGCTGACCGCCGGGCCGATCCGATCAGAAGCGATCGGCGTACTGACTGACTCCGGGGATGAGGAAGCGCTGACCACCAACGCCCTTGACGATGCACAGGATGTGGACCACCAGGACGACGAGCCAGAGCAGCGTGAAGAAGATCCCTCCGAAGCAGTAGAACGAGCCCAGCAGCTGCATCACGATCGTCAGCACGATCCACAGGGCCATCTCCGCGACCAGCAGCACGATGCCGTGCTTGGCATGCCATTGGACTTCCTTGTCGTCCTTGGCGGTGAGGAGAGGCACCAGGGCCAGAATCCAAAGGTAGGAGAGCACGATCATCACGTTCCGATTGTCGGCTGGCGGAGCCGAGCTCTGCGGTCCCCCGGTGGGGGGCGGCGGTGGGGCTGGAGGCGTTCCGGTTTCGCTCATAGCACTCTCTTTCTTCTAGCTGCTGATTGGACGAACAGTACAGACGCATTCAACGGGTGGCAAGTGGCACTCGAATCTTCAAGACGCGACGATCACCACACAGACCAGCAGGAACGACCCGAGGCTGACGCCGAGGTCGATCGGCCAGAAGCGGGCCGGCGCCCCTGCCAGCGCGAGTCCGGCGCGGTAGAGGCCGTGGACAGCCGCCCAGCCGACCAGCCAGACTCCCCCCGAATGGCGGGCCAGCGAGCCTTCGAGATCGGCGTGCAGGAGGAGAATCGCGCTCCGGCCGAGATTGCACGACGGGCACGCCCGTCCGAGGAGCCGCTGGCTGAGGCACAGCTCGGGCAGCCGGTAGGACCCCAGGAGCTCGACCCCGTCCCCCCGGGAGGTGACGTCGAAGGCCAGCGGCACCAGCAGGAGGACGATCGCGGTGGCGCCGGCCAGCGCCAGGTTGACCGTCCTGTAGTGTCCCGGGGCTGCCATCGGGTCGACCGCGGCCGCGTCGGCAGCGTCAGACGTGATTGGAGAAGAACGTCCACTGGCCGATCGTGTGGCCCTCCTTGAGCAGGTTGGCCTGCATGTAGGCGTCGACCACGATCGCGATCGCCAGGGGCAGGAACAGGATCATGCCGAGCCCGCAGGTCACGACCGCGAACGCCATCGCCGCTAGCCACGCGGCGACCGCGGCAATCCCCTTCTGCCACTGCCCGAACACGAAGTAGGCCACGCCGCCAACGAGCAGGGCCAGGATGAGAATCAAGATCGGGTCCTTCGCCTGGTCCGGAGTGATCACGTCCTGACTCGGGCCCGGCGGTGGCGGCGGCGGTGTCTCTGGCGGTCCTTCGGTCATTCCTCTCCTCCTCTCCTGCTGGAAGCGCCGCGTTCCCCCTGCCGTCGAGCAGGTCGGACGTTACCGACCTTTACCGTCCACCGGAACCGCCGCTCCCAGAATCCAAACTACCGAGACTGGCTCTACTCTACCAGCAGTCCGGCTAGCCCGCCAGGACCCGTGCGTAGATTCGCCGGTAGTCCGCGACCACCCGCTCTTCGCTGAACAGCTCGAGCGCGCGCCGGCGGCCCGACTCGCCGAAGGCTCGCCGGCGCGGCTCGTCCCAGAGCAGGTCGATCGCCGCCGCGGCCATCTCCTCTACCTTGCCGACGCCGAACAGGAAGCCGTTCTCGCCGTCGACCACGACCTCCGGCAGGCCGCCGACCCGGGTCGCGATCACCGGCACCTCGCACGACAGCGCCTCGAGCGCCGCCAGTCCGAACGACTCGGTCTCCGAGGGCAGCAGAAAGAGATCCGCCCCGACCAGTATCTCTTCCACCAGCGGCAGGTTGCCGAGAAAGGTGATCGCGTCGCAGGTGTCGCACTCGCGGCAGTAGCTCTCGACCTGCACCCGGTCCGGCCCGTCGCCGACCAGCAGCAGCCGGCAGGGGATGTGGGCGCGCACCCGCTCGAACACCCGCACCACGTCGAGCACCCGCTTGACCGGCCTGAAGTTGGAGATGTGCAGCAGAATGCGCTCGTCCCCCTTCGCCCACCGCTTCGCCCCCGGGTCGCCGCGCACCCGCTCGAAGCGCCGCGGATCGATGAAGTTCGGGACGACGTCGATCGGCTTCTCGACGCCGAGCTGGTCCTGGGTCGCCCGGCGCAGCGCTTCCGAGACCGCGGTCACGGCGTCGCTCTGGGCGATTCCGTACCGCGTGGTCTCCAGGTAGTTCGGATCGTTGCCCACCAGGGTGATGTCGGTACCGTGGAGCGTGGTCACCACCTTGAGCTTCTGCGGGGCGAGAATCTGGCGCGCGAGCACCGCCGACACCGCGTTGGGCACCGCGTAGTGGACGTGCACCAGATCCAGGCGCTGGTGCCGCGCCACCTCCACCAGCTTCGTCGCCAACGCCAGGGAATAGGGTGGATAGTCGAACAGCGGATAGTGCGGAACCACGACCTCGTGGTAGCTCAGGTTCGGGTTCACCAGCTCGAGCCGCGACGGCTGCGCGTAGCTGAAGACGTGCACCTGGTCGCCGCCTTCGGCGAGCGCCATCGCCAGCTCGGTCGCGACGATGCCGGAGCCGCCCCAGGTCGGGTAGCAGCTGATGCCGATCTTCACGGCAGCCCGCCGGGCAGCAGGGTCAGCGGATCGGCGACCGCCAGCGGCAGGCGGCTGCCAAACGGCTCGCCGTAGGCGGCGTTGATCAGCTGCCCGAAGTGACGCGCGCGGCCCTCGATCGCCAGCCGGTACTCGGGCGACGCCACCTTCGTGGGCGGCTCCGCGCGCTCGCCTCCCTCCTGGTGGAGCTGGCTTCGGTAGGCGGCCAGCGCCGCGAGCTTGGCGTCCCAGGTCGAGGTCACGTCGACCACGAAGCTGGGCTCGAAAGGGTCGTGCTGCATGTAGCTGAACAGCGCCCGCGGCCGGTGCGGCTCGCCGGCGCCGCGGCGGGCCAGGCCGGCGTAGAAGCAGGCGTCCTCGACCAGGCGGTGGGCGCGACCGTGGTCGGGATGGCGGTCGCGCGCCGCCGGGCCGAGCACCAGCGCCGGCCGCCAGTGCCGCAGCCGCTCGATCAGCTGCTCCTCCTCCTCGCCGCCGGTGCGCAGCTGGCCGTCACCGAGCTCCAGAAAGCCGAGCTCGTCGACCCCGAGCGCCGTTGCCGCGGCCTCGGCCTCCGCGCGGCGCTCGGCCGCGGTCCCCCGCGTTCCAGCTTCGCCGCAGGTGAGATGGAGGATGCCGACGCTCCGGCTCCGGCGGGCGAGCAGCGCCAGGGTGCCGCCACAGGCGATCTCGACGTCGTCCGGGTGGGTGCCGATGGCGAGTACGTCGAGAGACATGATCAAGCAATCCTACGCAATCGACCGCCGGTTGTTTGCCGCGGGCCGGTCACGGCGAGATCACCTGGAGCGGCCTCGGATCGAGATCGAGCTGCTCGAACAGGGCGTCGACGAAACGCTCTCCATACTTGCCCGGGAAGTGCGCGCTGGACAGGATCCGCTCCTGCGGCGCGCCCAGGGGGCGGCAGGTGTCGCGCAGGTCGCGCAGCCGCTGCCGATCGGTCTCGCGGTTGCGGGCAACCGCGGACGCCAGCCGGCCGGTGAAGGCGTCGAGCGCCTTGCCCACCTGGGCGGCGGTCTTCTTCCACGGCGACTCCAGGTTGGGATCGACGGCGGCCGCCACCTCCTTGAGCCGCGCCAGCCGGTCCTCGATCTCGGCGCGGATCGGGCCGACCAGATCCTCCTCCCGGCCACCCGACAGCGTCCGATCGAGGTCGAAATCGGCCGCCACCAGCTGCCCGAGCCCGGCTTCGAGTCCGGCGAGCTTGTCGAGCTGATGGCGAGCCAGCACCAGCGTCTGCGGCCGCAGGCAGACCTGGGGCGGCGCCAGCCCGAGGTGAGTGTAGAGCGGCGCGACCTGGGGCAGATAGGAGACCTCCCCCGGTCCGAGCACCAGCACCGAGGTGCCGAGCGCGGCGTCCTGCAGCGCCGTCCGCGCCATCACTCCCGGGCTCACCACGCCGGGGTTTTCGTCGATCGCCTCGAGGAGCCACTCCACCGGTCGCTCGAAATCGTCCTGGCCGCGCAAAGCGATGCGCTCGCCCGGCCGCCATTCGATCCGGCGTCGGGCCTGACCGTGCAAGAAGAAGAGCGGGCTGGCGCCCGGCGCCGGCTTCACCTGAAGGTCGAAGCCGGCATCGGCGATCCGGCGCTCGCGGGCCGCGAACGCCGCCTCGATCTCGTGCCGCTCCGTCACCAGCCGGCGAAGCAGGGGGCGTTGAGCCTCCTTGAGCGCCGGCAGCATCGAGTCGAGCATCAGCGGCGAGCGCTCCCCCATCAGCCCGACGAGGAGCCGGCTGAACGCCTCGCCGAAGCGCGCGTCCGGCCGATACCAGCCCGCCAGCCGATCGATCCACTCGGCCCAGCGGTCGCCCGGATTCGCCTGCCGCACCTCCGCCAGCACTCGCGCCATCTCCGGACCGAGCGTCCTCATCCCCACCGGCATGAGCGGGCTCGGGTCCTCGCCGAGCCCGAAGGAGCGCGCTCCCTCGGGGGTCAGGAAGACGGCGCTCGACACCTCGCGGTAGTCGTGATCCTCGGTGGCCACCCAGAAGACCGCGACCGCCGGCTGGCCGCCGGCCTCCAGGCTCTCGACCCAGCGCATTGCGGCCACCGCCTTCGACAGCGTGTACAGGGGACCGCCCAGGAGCCCGGGCTGCTGGCCGGTGACCACGACCCGGGTCGCGGGATCGGCCAGCTTGCGAGCCATCTGCTCGGAGGCCGGGTGCCCGTAGGCGGCGTTGGCCGCCGCCAGCGCCGCCGCCAGCTGTCGCCGGTCGACGCTCGGCGCCGCCACCTGGAGCGGCGGCCCGGCCGCGAAGCCGAGCGGCGCCAGCAGCTCGAGACTGGCGCCACTCAGGAACGCCGCCGGGATCGGCGGCAGCCGATTCGCGCCGGCCAGGTCGACGCGGCCGGTCATCCGCGAGCCGTGCCTTCGGGCCGGTGGCCGACCAAAATGAGACGGTCGCTGTTGGGCCCGAAGCTCTCGCCACCGAAGCTGCCGAACAGCCGATCGAGCTCGAGCCCTGCCCAGCGCAGCCCGATCGTCACCTCCGGCTCGGAGTAGGCGCGCACGCTCTCGACGAAGCTCCGCTCCCGGCCGCCGGTGCGAATCCGGATGCGCTTGTTCACCCGCTCGGTCCGGCGGTCGAACCAGCGCTCGATCTCGGCCACGCCGCCATTGAGCTCGCGGGTCTCGTTGGGCACCAGGCCGGCAATCACCCGGTCGCGATTGAACAGGTCGATGAGGAACCGACCGCCGGGAACGAGCACCCGCGCGATCTCCTCGAGCACCCGGAAGTTTTCGCGCTCGTCGTCGAAGTAGCCGAACGAGGTGAAGAAGTTGAGCACCCAGTCGAAGCTGGCGGCGGTGAACGGCAGCCTGCGGATGTCGCCGGCGACCCTGGGGAAGGCGGGCGGCTGGTTGAGCAGCGTCAGCGACAGGTCGAGGCCGAGCGTCCGGTAGCCGCGAGCCCGCAGCGCCAGGGTGTGACGGCCGGCACCGCAGGCCAGGTCGAGGACCGCTCGTGGCTTGGCTTTCTCCGGCGGGCCCTCGAGCAGCACCCGCTCGACGAAATCGGTGTGGCGCTCCGCCTCTTCGACGTCACGATGGGAGTAGAGCTCGAGGTACTCCTGACCGAACCACTCTTCGTACCAAGCCACGGGCTCGCATCATAGCGGCTCGCTAGCCGGAAGGGCCGGCCTCGAAGAAGGGGTGGCCGGCGACCGGCAGGCTGGGAATCTCGTCGCTCGGCTTCTTGAGCGTGACCTCTTCGAAGAGCAGCGCGGGCACCACCACAGTCGTCAGCGGCGGGCCGGCGGTGCCGGTCGCCGCGCGGCCGGCGAGGGTGGCGAGGAGATCGCCCGAAACGGGGGTGAACGGCAGGCTGTAGGCGAGCGCGCGCTCGCCGGCGCCGATGATCTCCTTGAAAGCGGCGGCGCTGAAGCCCGACAGCTCCAGGTTGCGCAACGGCACCTCGCGGCCGTCGGGGTAGACCTTGACGGCGACGATCGCCGGCGCCACCCCGTTGGCGCCCCCGCCGCGGCCGCCGAGCAGCGCGGCCAGGCTCTCGGGACGCTGGCCACCGACGCCCGAGCTCCCCAGCCGGCGCACGATCACGCCGAAATCGGCGCCCCGGTCCTCGACCAGGAGCAGCAGCTCGGCTCTCAGCTCCTCGTCGGTCATGGTGTTCGACGCGCTGACGATCAGGTTGCTCGGCGCCACGCCGCCGCCACGCGCGTGCCCGCTGCTCGACTCCAGGCCGGCGACCGGGGTCCGATCCGACAGCATCCTCTTGAGGTAGCCGCGCTCGATCAGCGCCACCGGTCCGGCCGCCACGCCCTGATCGTCCACCCGGTAGCCGCCCAGGAGCGGCGCGCCGGCGTGCTCGGATCGGGTCGGATCGTCGACGACCGAGAGGAAGCGGGGCAGAACGCGGGCGCCCAGCCGGTCCCGGAAGTCGTGCGGCCCGCCTTGGGAAAGCAGCGACGCGAGCCGCTCGTCGGCCACCAGCGGCTGGCGCCGGCTCAGCAGCATGGGCGCGAAGGCCTGCGCGAACAGCTCGGCAGCCGCCTGGCCCTCGAACAGCACCGGGCCGTTGTAGCGGTCCACCAGCTCGGCGGCCCGCAAGGCGGCCAGGCGCGCGCCGAGCGCCCGCACGCCGTCCGCCAGACGCGCGCGCGGCGGCAGGCCGTCGACGCTGTCGCTGAGCGCCGTGTAGACGTCCGACAGGGGAATGCCGTCGGCGGCCTGGGTCGACGCCTCGGCGAGCAGCCGCACCGACGGGGTGGTCGTGACGTAGCTCGCGCCTTCGCTGTTCAAGAACCAGGTGCGCGTAGTTCCGGCCGCGATCGACACCCTCGATTCGAACACCGCGCTCTGCTGCCGGAAGAGCGCGGACAGCTCCACGACCAGGCTTTGCAGCCGCTCGAGCTCCCCTCCGGCCGGCGGCAGCCGGTCGAGGATCTCCACCTTCTCGGCGACCGCGAAATCGCCCAGCTCCTCGGCCAGGCTCTTGTTCTGCAGCACCGCCCGCTTCTGCGCCAGCTGCTCGATGGCCTCCTTGAACGCGGCGTCGGTCGCCAGCCAGGCCTGGCGGCGGATCTCGCGGTAGTCGTCGTCGAGGGGCAGGGTCGCGCGACCGCCGGAGCCGGTGCCCGTGGCCGGGCGCAGCGACGCCAGGGTCAGGAAGTTCGTGTTGTCGAGCTCGTAGCCGCCGACCCGCACCTCGACGGTGAGCTGGCGTGAGCGGTGCGCGCGGCCGATCAGCAGGCTGCCGAAGCTCGCCGCCGCCGACAGCAGCTCGGTGTCGTCGACGCGATAGGCGATGAAGTAGGGGCGCTCGAGCCCTTCGATGCGCAGCTCGGCCATGGAGCGATCGAGCTCGTCGTCGAGGGCACGCATCAGGAGGCCCTCGTCGGCCAGGGCGGCGCCCGGGCCGGCGGCGAGGCCGACCAGAAGCGCCGCGGTCGCCAGCCGCATCGGCAGCCTGACCTTTTCACCCAGCTTCGTCCAGAAGGCCGCAACTACCTTGATCTGGTGCGTTTCGCTGCGGTCGGGCTGCTCGGTCAGGCTAGTCCCCCTCCCTCTGGCGCGGCTGGCTCGCGCGCGGCGCCGGCAGGATCGGCGGCCGATCCTGCGACCTCGCCTTCTTCTGCACTTCGATCTCCGAGATCAGCACGCCCGGCGATGAAGCCGACACCGGCACCCCTCCCGATTCGGCGCCGCAGGTGCCGTTGAAGACGCTCACGCGGTCGTCGCCGGCGACGATCTTGCTGAACGCGGTGAGCGGCGTGCCGATCAGGTCGACCCCCCGGACGAGCTCCTCGGTGCCGTCGGGATAGACCCGGTAGACCACGATCGGCTGCACGTTGAAGGCGTTCGGCGTCGTCCGTCCGGTCAGCGTGAAGCCGCCTTGCACGTCCTCGAAGCGAAGGCCGTACGGCTTTCCCTGGCGCTCGACCTCCTCGAGCAGCCGGCGCTCGAGCTCCTCCGCCGACACCGGCTCCGCGACCTCGACCACCAGGTTCGACTGGCGCGCCACCGGCGCATAGCCGGGCTCGCGGCGGCCGTGGCCGTTGGAGCTCGGGAAGCCTTCGATCGGATCGCGCGACATGAGGAACCTCTTGAAGACGCCCGCTTCGATCACCGGCACGCGGCGCGCTTTCGCGCCCTCGTTGTCGACCCGGTAGTGACCGGCGAGCGCCACCCCGGCGCGCGACTCGAGCGTCGGATCGAAGTAGACCGAGAACCCGGCCGGCAGCACCCGCTGCTCGAGCAGCTTCTTGAACGTCTGGCTGTCCGATTCGTCCTTGAGCCGGTGGCCCTCGATGCGATGCCCGAAGACCTCGTGAAAGAAGACGCCGCTCGCCCTGCCGGTCAGGATGGCGGGCCCGGTGTAGGGATCGACCAGCGGCGCAGCGCGCAGCGCCAGGAGTCCCTCGACCATCTCGCCGACCACGGTCATCACCGTCTCGTCGTCGGGCAGGCCGGAAACGGAGGTGGCGAAGAACGACTCGTAGCGCGGCAGCTCCATGCCGTCCTCCGCCTTGGTCTGACCCGAGAGGATGAGCCGGTAGCCCGGCTCGGACACCTGGACCCGCGAGCCGTCGCTGTTGACGTACCAGCGGGTCTCGACCGCGCCCACCAGCGTCGCCCGCCCCTGGTAGATCTCGCCGCGCTCGGCGAACGGCGCGCTGTAACGGCGGACCTTCTCCTCCCAGGCCGTCCGGTCGAGCGCCAGCGGCACCCGCGGGTCGAACAGCTCGACCGCCGGCTCGCGGGAGAAGTCCGCCGAGGGATCTTCCTGCTCGACCGCCACCTGCACGTTGGTCCTGACCCGCGCCAGCCGCTCGCGCGCCCGCTTGTACTCGGCGTCGGTCTGGTACCAGAGCACCGCCCGGATCGCGTCGGCATCGTCCTCGACCGGCACCGAGACGTAGGAGTAGCGCTCGCCGCGGCCGCCGCGGCCGAACTGGCCCCGGATCTGGCGGCTGTTGTCGAGCTGGTAGTCCCCCACCCGGAGGTCGATGTCGAGCTGCCGTGAGCGCGATTCCGAGCTCGATTCGAGGGCGCCGAACGAGCCGGTGACCACCGCGAGATGCCGTTCGGAGATCTCGTAGCTCAGGAAGTAGGGTGGGTCGGGCCGCTCGCCGAGCTTGGCCATCGACCGGACGAGCTCGGCCTTCATCGCGTCGAGGACCGGCGACGGCGGGACCTCTTCGGCCGCCACCCGCATCGGCGCCGCCACAAGCGCGAGCAGGCAGAGCGCGCCGATTCGATCGTTGGGCCGCATTCTCGGTCTTCTCTGCGAGGTGGGATCTCGGAGGCGGATCGACGTGCCGGCCCGCCGGAAGGAGCCCGATCAGTCTACGGTCCGGAGGGGTCGCCGTCCAGTCGAGCCGGCGGCGGGGCGCGGGGCGGTTGGCTCGCACGGTCCTGCGGCGGGAGGGGCGCTGCGCTTGAGCCCCCGTCTGGGGGACCTGCCCACCCCCAACCCCCGGCCCTGGACCTCCGATGCCGTGGGACCCGAGAGGGGCGGGCCTCGCCCCGGCCGGTTAGAATGCCCGCCGTGACTGTCCGAATCGGCAACGT
>JBFGLX010000005.1:0-30947 GCA_041575955.1 Thermoanaerobaculia bacterium | reverse complement strand
TCGCTCGGCCGGTCCGCCATCAGCCGCCGATCGACCCGCACCGAAAGGTACTCCCGATGATCGTCGCCGGTGAGCACCGCCGCGGGCTCGCTGCGCGGGTAGTAGCGGATGTTGCCGTTGCCGACGTAGGCCTCGAAAAAGACCTCCGCCAGCGCCTTCGAGATCCGCGGCATGCGGTCGCCGCGATAGGACCAGTAGACGGCGCTCGAATCGCCGGCGGCGGCCTTGGCGTTGGAGACCGCGATCACGGCCTCGGCCGCCGAGGTACCACCGCCGATGACGCAGCAGGGCTCGCCGGCGTAGCGGGTCGGATCGTCGAGGCGAAAGGCGATGCCCTCGGTATTGCCGGGGATGTCGAAGTGCCTCGGCACCCCGCGGCCGACCGCCACCACCACCGCCCTGGCCGCCAGGCGCTCCTCGCGCTGCGCGCCGTGGTCCCAGACCGACGCCTGCCAGCCGTCGCCGTCGGGCTCGAGGCCGGTGAGCTCGAGGCCGATCCGGGTCGGAATACCGTGCTGCTCGTAGAGGCCCTTCCAGCAGGCGCACATCTCGTCCTTGTCGATCGGCTCGAAGCAGAGCCCGGCGATCGCCTCGCCGCCCTTGGGGAAGCTCATCCGGTCGCCGCCACCGAAGCTCGGCAGGATCAGCTTGTCCTTGGAGTAGTCGCGGATCCGCTTCATCAGGTCGTCGTAGTCGATCACCAGCGGCCGCAGGCCGAGCTCGTGGGCGCGGAACGCCGCCGCGGTCCCGGCCGGGCCGCCGCCGACCACCAGCACGTCGACGGGTCCGGCGCCGGCGCCCCCGGCCGAGCTCACTCCGGCTCCCCGAGCGCCAGCAGGGTCGCCACCAGCCCGCCGAAGCGCAGCTCCGCGCCGGCGGGCACCTCGACCTCGCCCTCGACCCGGCGGCCGTCGACGAACGTGTGGTTGCGGCTGCCGAGGTCGCGCACGCTGACCCGCTCGCCGATCTCCAGCAGCGCATGGCGCCGGGAGACCGACCGGCTGTCGATGCTGATCTCGGCGCTGCGGGCCCGGCCGAGCACGCGCCTGCCGGGGGGCAGGGGAATCGGCTGGACGCCCGGCGGCTCGTGGAGCTGCAGCGCGTAGCGGACGTCGCCGGCGGCCGGCGACGCGGCCACCGCCGGAGGGGCCGTCTCGACCCCCACCGGCTGCGTCTCGTCGCGCTCGACGGCAGCGAGGAGGTCGGCCGGGATCTCCGGCATCTGGCGATCGGGCGAGGTCGTCGCCGCGAGATCGTCCGCGTCGGCCGCCAGGTTCGCCGGCAGCACCGGCATCTCCTGGTCGACCGCCGTGCCGGTGGCGACCGGCGCCTCGGCGGCGGCCTGCGCCGAAAGCTCCAGCGCCTGGAACACGTACTCGGCGCCACCGCCACCGAACTCGATCACGTGCAGACGGTCGAGCGGCTCGGGGCGGGTGACCGCCACGCCGTCGAGCCGGGTGCCGTTGAGGCTGCCGAGGTCCTCGAGGTAGTAGCGGCCGCGATCGGCGTCGAAATAGATACGGGCGTGCTCGGCGGACACCGCGTCGGCCTCCAGCCGGAGGCTGTTGGCCTCGCCGCGGCCGATGGTGGCCTGCTCGCCGAACTCGAACGGCGCGCGCTGCGGGGCTCCCGAGCGGAACAGCCTGGCCTTCATCCGGCGCCTCGGTCGAGGTAGAGCAGCAGCTCCGAGCGATGGCTCTTGTTGGGATGGAAGTAGTGACAGGTCACGCAGGTCTGGGAGGCGAGCGCAGGGGTGTGGCACTCGCGGCAGGTCTCGATTCCCGGCAGGTTCTGGATGGCGGCGGAGTCGACCTCGGGAGCGAGCTTCTCGGCCGTGGCGGCCGCCTCGGCGATCGGGATGCGCCGGTGGCAATCGAGGCAACGGCGCTGGAGGATGTGGGCGCGGTGGTCGAACTCGGCCCGTCGCAGCACCCGCTGGCCGGTCTGGACCCGGGCGATGGTGGCGTCCGCCACCAGGTGGCACTGCCGGCAGGGCGCGGTCAGGTCGGTGGCCAGGTTGTCGATCGCCGCGGCCTCGTCGTCGGTGAGCTCCGGGTTGCGCTGGTCGAGGGCGAGCATGAAGCGGGTCTCGTCAAGGGCGGCGTAGGGGTCGTCGAGCCGTCGTCTGAGCCCTTCGAGGGCGCTCTCGATGCGCTCGAGCTCCGCCTGGACGTCGGCGTCGGGGCTGCCGCGGAGCTCGAGCACCTGGGCCTCGAGGGTGGCGACGGCCTCCTCGTAGAGCCGGCGCAGGTCGTCGGCGGGGGCGTCCGGCGACGCCGCCAGCAGGTCGGCGAGGCCGGCGTCGGTGAACAGCCGCCGGCGTAGGGTGCGCAGGTTCTCCTCGATCCAGGGGTCGCGGTGGTGCAGCGGTCCCTTGACCAGGGAGTCGCCCCGGATGCGGAACTCCCGCGGATTGCTGAACAGCGCCCAGCGGCTGCCCGGCGCGCCGCGGTCGAGGATCGCCGCCACGGTCTCGACGCCGAGGCGGCCGTCCTGCCGGATCGGCAGCGCCGGCGTGGCGACGGTCGCCCCCAGGTGGCAGGCGTCGCAGTGGCGATCGAAATCGAGCGGCGCGAAGCCCTTGCCGTCGGGCTCGGCGTTGTGGCAGTAGAGACAGGCGCGCTCGACGTCCTCGAGGCCCTCGCGCTTGCCGACCTCGCGCACGTGATGAGCGTGCGGGAAGCGCAGGCCGGCGTCGTCCGGGAGCGCCTCGGCGACGAAGTCGAACTCCGGATGCCGGTCGTTGAACGAGCCGAAGTCGTGGCAGCGCAGGCACTCGCCGTCGGGCACCCGGGTGATCTGCGCCGCGCGTCCCTCGTGCTCGGTGTGGCAGGCGAAGCAGGGGCGCTCCCGGTCGGAAGGCACCACGCGCCGGAAATCGTCCGAGCGATAGAGATAGTGGGCGGCGAAGGTGAACACCCCGAGCCGGTCGCCGAACTTCTCATGGCAGACGGAGCACTTGTCGTTCGAGACGGTGCGGCCGGCGGCGAAGTGACAGTTACCGCAATCGCTGCCGAACGCGGCGTGGTTGGACGACAGCGGGCCGTTGGAGACGAAGCGGCCGCCGGCGGCGAAGAGGTCGACGAGCAGAAAGGCCAGCACCGCGCCACCGAGGAGCGCGCCGAGCAGCAGCATCGGCCGCCGCGAGGCCGGGAACAGATAGCGCCGGCTGACCGGAAGCTCCAGCTCGCCGAACGTGCCCTTCTGGCCTTGACCCTTCTTCTTCACGTCAGTAGTAGAAGACCGTGAACAGGTGGACGGCGAGCAGCGCCAGCAGCACCATCGATGCCGGCAGGTGTAGGTAGAGCCATAAACGGAGGGCCCGCTGGAGCGTGTAGTGGGCGTCGATCTCGGACTTGGAGACCCGCAGCCGGCGGAGCTCCTCCAGCCGGCCACGCTCTTCCGGTGCCAGCCGGCGGGCGAGGAAGTCGAGCTCGCGCAGCCGGTTCTGGACGCCGCCCCCGGCGTCCAGGAAGAAGCGCCAGCGCCAGCGCGGCTGGCCGAAGCCGGACGCGAGCCGGCGCTCGTAGAAGCCGCGCACCGTCTCGCCGCAGTCGCCGGCGACCGCCTCGGCCCGGGAGCGGGTCTCCTCGACCAGCTCGGCGATGCGGTCGTAGTGGACCTCCATGGTCAGCGCGGAGGTCAGGCGGCGAGGGATCCAGCGCTGGAGCGCCAGGCCGAGCAGGCCGCTCGCCACCGTCCAGAAGCTCAGCAGCCAGAGACCCCAGGTCACCCAGCCCTCGGGCAGGCGGAAGCCGCTGTGCATCAGGACCAGGAGCAGGAAGAGGGCGCCGGTGAGCGTGTGCACCGGCAGCCAGACCCGGGCGCTGCCGGCGCCCAGGCGGGTCGCGAGCCGCATGGTCCGCCGGCGCACGCCGTAGGCGGCCGAGATCAGCACCAGGATCGCCGCGGCGGCGCCGTAGGAGAGACCCCAGGCGTTGCCCGAGCGGACGTCGCCGAGCAGGTTGTTGGCGGCGAAGACCGCCAGGCAGAGGACCGTCGCCGCCACCAACGCGAGGAGCCAGCGGTTGATCCGCGGCAGGGTCGAGAGGCTCGGGCTCTTCGGTGTCGGCATGGGCATGGGGCGGTTCAGGGCCGCCGGTCGAGCAGCGCTTGAAACTCCTCCAGCGAGGCCACCCGGTAGGCGCACCCCTGCGGGCAGTTGTCGACGCACGCCGGCCCGTGGCCGGTGTCGGCGCACAGATCGCACTTGCTGGCCGCCTGGCGCTCACGGCCGCGCAGGCCCTGGGGCACCATGTCGGCGGGCCACACCTCGTGCGTGTCCCACATGACGATGGCGTCGTAGGGACAGTTGCGGTAGCAGGTCGAGCAGCCGATGCAGATCTCCTCGTCGATGGTCACCACCTCGCCGACGCCGGCCCGGTGAATGGCGCCGGTCGGGCAGCCGACCAAGCACACCGGATCCCGGCAGTGGTAGCACGACTTGGCGATCAGCAGATTCTGGTAACGGTTGCCCTCGCGCACGAAGCGCGGCCGGCCGCCGTGAGTGTCGGCGCACGCCTTGACGCAGTCGTCGCAGCGGGTGCACCGGTTCAGGTCGATCGCCAGGATGCTCGAGCCCTGGACCAGACCGTTGTCGAGCGCTACCTGCACGAACTCGGAATGTGGGATGTGCCGCCGCGCCGCCCCGATCTCGCGAATCCTCTCGGTGGCGCTGCTCCACAGGATCTCGGACAGGCCGGGGTTCGACTCGAGCATCTGGCGGACGGTCTCGCCGGGGATTCGCACCAGCTCCGCGTACTCCACCGACTCGGCGGTCGCCTGCCAGCCGTCGATGCCGTCGATCATCAGCTCGACCTCGCCCAGCGTCATGCCCTTGGAGAGGTAGGAGACCGAGATCTCCCCCTGCTCGAACGCCTGGATCAGCTTGACGAAACCGGAGCGGACGACGTAGAGGTCGCCGGCGGTCTCGCCCTCCCGGACCAGCACTTCGGAGGGCTCGAGCGAGACCAGCTCGACCGACTCCTTGAGCGCCTCGACGAACATGTCGGTACACGCCTGGAAGAGCGGCGTGTTCTTGAGCTGCGCCGCCAGCGAGCGCTGGCGGTAGAGGCCGTCGAGACGCTCCTTGAGCGCCTTCGACTTGCGCTTCATCAGCCTCAGGGCGGGCAGCCGGATCTGCACCAGGCGGCAGGGGCTCGCGGTGCGCGCGGTGACCGACTGCGGCCAGCCGCTCAGGGCGCCGATCTCGCCGAAGATCTCGCCCGCACCGAGCCGCGCGCCCGCTTCGCGCGGCAGGTCGAAGTCCATGGTCGCCAGCATGGTGATCTCGCGATCGCTGACCCGGGTGGCGCTTTTCATCAGCCGCGTGGAGCCGAGCGCGTCGCGGCCGGTCCGCTCGGCCGGCGCCACCGGAGCGACCTGGGTGCGGTCGAGGTCGAAGATCGGCCGGGCGCCGCCCTCGCCGCCGCCCTCGATCCAGACCTCGACCTCGCCGCTCAGGACGAAGAAGGCGAGGTCGATGTAGGTGCCCTGCTCGAACAGCACCGCGCCTGCTTCCCAGGTCGCGACGCTGACGTCGTGACTGATCTTGTCGAGGAACTTCCTGTCGTAGTCCGCGAACAGCTCGATCTTCTCGAGCTCGGCCGCGCCCAGGCGCTCGGAGACCTCGACGATGCCGCCCTGGGTGTCGAGCGAGCTCCAGCGGTCGCGGTGCAGCTCCGACTGCTTGATGCCGGTCTTGTCCACTAGCGCCCTTCCTGTTCGCCACGCAGCTGCCGGTAGAGGAGCTGCAGGCGCCGCTGGAGGATCAGCAGCACCTCCTCGACCGGAGTCGTCTCGTCGATCGCCGGGAACTCGGGCAGCTCGAGCCGGCCGCCACCGGCCTCGGCCGCTCCCGGCAGCAGGCGGGGCCGCGCCCGCAGCACCCGCGCCGCCGCCAGCTCGGGGCGGAACGCGGGAGGGGTCGTGGCGGTGGGGGAGCGAGGGCCGGCGAGAGCCGCCGCGTCCGGCGCAGGTGGCACGGCGGCACGGGCGAGGCGCACCGTGGGCAGCGGACCCCGGGCGCTGAGCGCCCGGTCGAACGCGGCGGCCAGCTCGCCGCCCGCCGGGTCCGGCGACTGCCAGTGACGGACGCTCGTCATGCCTTCGAGATAGTCGAAGTCGGCCCCCGACGGGTGACCGGCGGAGAGCAGCCGCGGCTCGGTGATGTAGTGGCAGCCGGTGCAGGTCTCGGCGCGGACGCCCAGCCGCTTGAGGTCGGCCTTGCCGCGCTTCAGGGCCTCGACGTAGCCGGGACGGCCGGCGCCGCTGCCGCCGCCCTCGACCTTGTGCGGCTCGAGCCAGTCGGCGGCCGCGCCGTGGCACGCCTCGCAGCCGACGCCGTCGAGAACGTCGCGGTTCTCCTTGCCGGAGATCACCGTGCCGTGGCAGTCCATGCACACCTGGTCGCCGCGCGTCATCTGGGCGGGGCTGAGGCCGTAGAGCCGCGCGATCTGGAGGTTTTCGCGCGCACCGTCGAAGAACGGATCGGCGGCGCGGAAGTGAGCGTGCCCGAACCACCACTTGTTCTGATCGGCGTGGCAGCCGCTACACGCTGCCGGGCCCAGGGTCCGGTGCGCCGCCGCCGGGCGGATGCGCCGCTTGAAGGCTCCTTCGACCGCCTCGGCTCCCGGTCGCGGTCCGGCTCCGCCGGCCGCGGGCGCCGCCGGCGGAGCGCCGGCAGCCGTCGCCGCGGGGGGAGTCGGTCCGTCGGCGCTTGGGCGCGGTCCGGCGTCCGCGACCGCGACCTCCGGTTCGGTCGCGGGATCGGGCGCCGGGGTCGTCCCCAGGATCAGCGGGTCGAGCGCGGCCAGGCTCTGACCCGGAGTGGCGAGGAAGCTGCGGGTCGCCTCTCCGACCTTCTCGGCCGCCGCCAGCAGGGCGGCCCGGTTGCCGGGCACCACGCTCACCCCGCGCACCGCCTCGATCATCCGGCCGACCGCCGGCAGGTCGGCGCCGGTGGCGATCGCCCGAACCTCGGCGAGCGCCGCCCGGACGCGCCTCGACATCGACCTCGAGTAGATGCCCTCCTGCCGCGCTTCGGCCATGCCGCGCAGGCTGTACTCGAGATCGAGAGCTCGGCCGACGACGTACATCGGGCGCTTGCGCGTCAGCGGCCGCACGGCGTTGACCGGCTCGCCGCCGCTCCGCACCGACTCCTGGAAGTTGTGCCGGATCTTCCCCTGCGACCATTCGACGAACTCGAAGGTGCTGCTGCCGGTGCTGTGCCCGCCGACGTTCACCAGCCGCTCGTTGGGCACCGTGTGACAGCTGAAGCAGTTGGCCGCCACCGGGTAGAGGTCCGACGGGCGGCGCATGCCGGCCGCGCGGCTCGCGGCGATGCGCTCCCGGCGGTGGGCGGCGGTCTCGCTGCGGTGGTCGGCGGCGCCGCCGTAGTTGTTGTGGACGTCGATCCAGTCGCGGCCGGCGCCGTGGCACGATTCGCACGACACCCCCGACACCACCCGGATGGCGCCGTCGTCGATCTCGGGCGTGTAGTGGCAGCTGTAGCAGAAGCTCTCGCGCTTGATCAGGCGAAAGCCGAGCTTGCCGGCGATCTCCTCGGCCCGCGGACGGCGATGGAGCGTCCTGAAGCCGGTCGCGTGGGGCGTCTCCTTCCAGACCTCGTACTCGTTGACGTGGCACTCGCCACACGCCTCGGCCTGCATGACCTTCTGCGGATCGACGCGGGCGTACTCGAGAAACGGCAGCTCGTCGGCGCCCGCGGGTACCGCCACGGCGGCGACGAGGGCTCCCAGGATCCACCACGGCGGACTGAGTCGGCGGCGGCTCAAAACTTCAAGAGCAGCTCGACCCGGCCGCCGACGCGGGTGTCGTCCGAGCGTCCGCCCAGGCCTTCGTGGAACGCGGTGAAGGCGTCGAGCACGAGCACCGTTCGGCGCCCGAACGCCATCTGGTAGCGGGCGCTGATCGCCGCCGCCGACGGCTCGCTGCCGGCGGTGCCGACGCGAACGCCGAGCTCGGTGAGCAGCTGTCTGCGCTTGAGCGGTCCAAAGAACTTCTGGTAGCCGAACGCGCCACCGGCCGCGTCGCGCGAGCGATTGTCGAGTGGCGCGCCGTAGCTGCCCAGCCCGACGGCCGCGAAGCCGATTCCCGCCCGGCCGAGGGGGCCGCCCAGGCTCGCCTCGCGCGCCGCCGGGGTGTAGCGCTCGACCGCCACGAAGGTGGTGAAGTAGGCCAGGTCGTGGCTGTAGTGGGGCGTCCAGGAGACCTCGGTAAACAGCAGCGCGCCGTCGGTGCTGACCGGCGTCTCGCGGTCGACGGCGTGCGAGGCCAGGAGCCGGAAGGTCGTGTTGTAGCGGCCGATTCGCTGCACCGCGCTGACGCCGGCCGCCAGGAGATCGCCGGTCGCGGCGCCACCGGTGACGTAGGCGACGTCGACGTCCACGGTCGAGCGGCGCCAGTCGGTGGAGGTGAGCAGCGCGTAGAGCTCCGCGTCGGGGTCCTCGAGGTTGGGGCCGCCACCCGCGTGGCGGTTGACGTTGTCGATGCCGGCGAAGAAGGTCATCCGGTAGTTCGAGGTTCCCCTGGGCAGCAGGGTGTTGCGCGTGAAGCCGCCGCCGTCGATCGAATCCTCGATCAGCATGCCGTCCTGGAAGAGCAGCGGCTGGCGGCCGATGGCGAAGCCGATGTCCGACCGCCCGAAGTCGCGCTCGTCGAAGTTCGGGAAGATCTCGCCGAAGTCGCCCTCGAAATAGAGCGTCTCGAGGTCGCCGTCGAGCTCGTCGCGCGAGCGGTCGCCCCCCGGCGGGCTGGGCTCGAAGATGTAGCGGGTGAAGCGGCCGTCGGCGTCGAGCGGCCGGAAGCCGACGACCAGCCGCTCGGTGCCCGAGAGCTGCAGATTGAAGAAGAGGTCGAGCCGGGTGGCGAGCTCCGAGGTGCGCGTCGCGGCAGCCGGGGCGGGGCTCTCGAAGCTCTGCACGGCTGCCCGCAGGGTGCCGAAGGCGATCAGGGTCGGCTGCCAGACGGCCCCGGTCGGCAGCCGAAATCCCTTCTTGATCCGGCCGGTGCCGAGATATGGATTGCCGAGCTCGATCAGGAAGCCGGGGCGCTTGGGAAAGCCCTCGAGCTGTAGCGGGATCTGCTCATCGGGCAGGCGGCTCGAGTGGGCGCCCCCGTGATCTTCGGCGCCGTGCTCGCCGGCGGTCGCGGCGCCGTCGGCGGGCGGCTCAGAGCCGGCCGCAACCGGGCCGACGGCGAGCGCCAGCGCCAGCGGCAGGACCAGCGGCAGGCCGCGCGCGGCCCTCATCTCGCTTCGATCCTCTCGTCGCGCTCCCAGACCACGACGTGGCCGTCGACCACCCGCCGGGCGACCTCCCGGGCGCTCATGCCGTAGTCGAAACCGACGTCCTTGATCTCGTAGATCAGGTTCACCGGCACCATGCCGGCGATCACCTTGAGATTGACCGTGTATGGAGCGCCGGCGGCGAGGCCTGGGCCCGCAAGCCGGTAGCGGGCCCAGCGGCTGCCCAGCGGCTCGATGTTCTGCTTGTGCTTGCGCGCTCCGAGCGGCCGGCCGGTCAGGATCGTGGACGAGGTCGACGGGCGCAGGAACGGCAGCGGGTCGGGCGAATAGTTGACCGCCAGCACCTGCTCGCGCTCGCCGCCGCGCACCATGCGGGTGACGAAGCGCGACTGCAGGCTGAACAGGAACTTGTCGAGCGGCAGCTCGCCGTTGTGGACGTAGAGCGAATGGCCGTCGCGGACGTCGCCGTTGGGGTCGAGATCTCCGGAGACGAAGACCTGGCGGCCGTCCTTATCGGTCACCGTCACCTGGAGGAAGACCAGGCGCTCGGCGTCGAACCCGGTCGGCACGCCGTGGCCGCTGGTGCCGTTGCGCATCTCGACCCGGAAGGCGAGCTCGCGGTCGGTGTTGCGCAGGACCTCGAGATCGCCCAGCTGGTAGCCGGCGCGAAGGATCTTCTTGCGCTCGGTGGCGGCCAGCGCCAGCAGCTCGAGGTTGTCCTCGATGACGTCGCGCGCGTCGTAGCGATCGTCGGCCGAGCGCCAGTGCTCCGGAAAAGTGTAGTCCGCGGGCACGCTGGCCTCGAACTCGTCGGTCCCCCAGCCTTCCTCGTGCCGGAAGGTCAGCCACTGCCGGATGGTCGCCAGCTCCGACGCCTCGGTGTTGTGCGGAAAGATCCCCGGATGCACGATCGAGTAGTCGGGGCCGATGAACATGTGATTGGTCAGCTTGCGCTCGGCGGTCGTCTGGCGGCCGACGATGGCGGCCGGTCCCCGGGCGTAGCCGCTCGCGACACCCGGCTCGGTGCCCATATGACAGTCCTGGCACGACACCTTCTGCTTGGCGGCCGGCGAGGTCTTGAACTCGCTGAAGGCCTCCTCGAGCCGAAAGCCGTTGACCAGGTTGACGTCGTGGCAGGTGCCGCAGAAGCCGGCGCTGGTGAGCTGGAAGAAGGCCTCGGCGCGGGCGTGGATCGCGCGCCCGACCTTGCTCGGGTCCGGGTTGACGCGGTAGTCGGGGCTGTCGATGACCCGCCGCAGCTCGGCGTCGCCGCTCGGTCCGTAGACGGTGTCGAACAGGCTGCCCTCGACCAGCGCCAGCCGTCCGCTCAGCTTGCCGTAGGCGCGGTTCTGACGGTGGCAGACGATGCAGGTGACGCCCTCGCGCGAGGTCGGGTGGCGGTCCATGTTGCTCATGAACTCGGGCTCTTCCAGGTTCATGCCCACCGGGGTGTGGCAGCGGATGCAGAAGTCGCCGTTGGTGCCGTTGGTCAACCGCAGGATCGTCCCGTGCATGGCGTTGAACACCGGGCTCATCTGGGCGTAGGCGTGGGGCGACACCGACCACTCCCGGTAGTGGGTGGGGTGGCAGGTGGCGCAGGTCGCGGCCGAGGGGAAGCGGTTCTCGAGGAACAGCTTCTCGTGCTGCTCGCCGGCCGACAGGGCGGCCTCCTCGCTCTCCTGACCACCGCCGGCGGCGGCGCCGAGCAGCAGCGCCACTAGGGCGAGCCAACCCGATCGAGAAGATCCTCCGCCCCCCAACCCCCTGAATCGATCCCAGCTCATCGCGCGTCTCCCCGCGGACCCAGCCATCAAAAGTTGCGACGGATGCTATCAGAGGGACGGCCATCTGGTGCCGGGCGCGGCGCTTCGAGTACGATCGGCCCCTCCATGCTGACCTTCGGCAAGTACGAGGTTCGGGAGCAGATCGGCGCGGGCTCCTTTGGCGAGGTCTTCAAGGGTTTCGACCCGACGATCAAGCGCAACGTCGCGATCAAGACATGCACGACGGCGGGGCACGAGGCGCGGCTGCGCTTCAGCCGCGAGGCGGAGATCTCCGGCAACCTGCACCACCCGAACATCGTCACCCTCTACGATTTCGGCTTCGAGAACGACACCGCCTACCTGGTCCAGGAGTTTCTGGTCGGCGAGGATCTCGACGAGCGCATCCGCCGCCAGGAGCCGATGTCGCTGGCGGTCAAGCTCGGCTACCTGCTGCAGATCGCGCAGGGGCTCGAGTACGCGCACTCGAAGGGCGTGATCCACCGCGACGTCAAGCCCGGCAACGTACGCATCCTGCGCGACGGGACCGTCAAGCTGCTCGATTTCGGGGTCGCCAAGCTGCTGCACGAGGAGTCGGTCCTCACCCGCACCGGCATGACCCTCGGCACCACCTCCTACGTGTCGCCCGAGCAGATCCTCGGCAAGCCGCTCGACGGCCGCTCCGACATCTTCTCCTACGGCGTCCTGGCCTACGAGCTCCTGGCCTTCCAGCGCCCGTTCCAGGCCGCCTCCGGCATCGACATTCTCCATCTGATCGTGAGCTCCGAGCCGGAGCCGATGTTCGTGGCCTGGCCGCAGTGCCCGCCGGCGGTGTGGAGGCTGGTCGAGCGCTGTCTCGAGAAGCAGCCCGACCGGCGTTTCCAGAGCTTCAGCGAGGTGATCGCCGCTCTCGAGTCGCTGGAAGCGTAGGGGTCGACGGGTCTCAGAGGTAGCCGAGGGCCTTGAGCTCTTTCACCTGCTCGGGATCGAGCTCGACCTCCGCCCGCGGCCCGAGCTGGAGCAGCCCCTGGTTGAACCACTGCTGGATCCGCAGGCGCTGCAGCAGGAGCCGGGCGAGGGCCGGCTGCGCCGCCGCCAGGTCCTCGCTCTCGTCCGGGTCACCGGCGACGGCGTAGAGCTCGGCGCGCGCCGTCACCGGATCGTGGATCACGCGCCAGCCGCCCTCCTCGAACATCGACCTGGGCATCGCCAGCTTGTCGATGTCGCCGATCCCCCGCGTGGTGGCGTAGAGCGGACGCTCGAGCGGCTGGCCGTCGAACACCGCCGGCAGCAGGCTCGCTCCCTGGAAGCCGCGCCCGGCGCCCTCCAGGGCGAGCCCGTCTACCAGCGTCGGCACGAGGTCGATGAGTGTCGCGGGGTCCCGGACCACCGGCGCGAAGCCACCGACGCCCTCCGGCCACTTGACGATCATCGGGATGCGCAGGAACTCCTGGTAGAGCTCGCGGCTGTGCATGAACCATCCGTGCTCGAAGAACGCTTCGCCGTGGTCCGAGGTCACCACGATCAGCGCCTCCCGGTAGCGCCCGCTGCGTTCCAGGTTGTCCACCACGCGGCCGACCAGCCAGTCGGCGAAGGCGACGTTCTCGAGGTAGCGATCGAAAAGGTAGGCGTGGTCGGCGGCGGTGAGCTCGAGCAGCCGCGTCCGGCCGATGCGGGTGAGCGCGCCGAGCCGCTCGGGGAGCTTGCCCCGGTAGCCCGAGCTGTAGGCGCCGCGGAAGGGCTTGGGCGGGGCGTAGGGGCTGTGCGGCGGCAGCAGGTGAATCAGCGCGAAGGTCGGCCGGTGGCGCTCGAAAAGGAAGCTCCGCGACGGGAAGAGGGTGCGCTTGCGCCGGCCGCTGTAGCGGACCTGTTCGAACCCCCTGACCAGCGACTCCGCCCGGTTGTAGATCGGGTGCTGCGACCAGAGAACGGTCCGGTAGCCGCCGGCCGCCATCAGCTCGGCGACGTGCGGAACCTGGTTGGGCAGGGGATCGCCCCAGCGCTCGGTGCCCAGGGTGTCGGGGTGGAAGCCGGCGAGCAGGGCCGGGATCGACTGTCCGGTCCACGAGGAGGGGGCCTGGGCGCGCTCGAAGCGGGTGCCGCTGGCGGCCAGGGCGTCGACCGCGGGGGTCGGATGGGCGGCGCCGTAGGCGCCGAAGGCGTCCGCGCGCGCCGCGTCCAGGACGATGATCACCACGTCGGGCCGTCCCAGGCGGCCCGAGAGCGTGACGCCGGCCGGCGGGATCGGCGCCTCGGCGCTCCTGCGCTCGCCGGCGCCGGTGATCCCGGCGCGCCGCCAGCGCACCGCCCCGGACCGCGGCCCCGAGACCGAGATCCTGAGCGCAGCCGCCTGGCCGGCCCAGGGCGCCAGGTCGACGTCGAGCCGCTCGCTGGCGCCCGGTGCGAGCGCGAACGCGCTCAGCTCCCGCTCGGCTCCCTGGCGATCGAGCAGCCGCACGCTCACCCGATGGGGACCTTGGTCCGCTCGGGCGGCCGCGCTCGTCGCCCGCCCGCGGAGCCGGGCGCCCGCCGGAACCTCCAGCGCCAGGTCGAGATAGCTCTCGCCCGGCATCGACAGCTCGCCATCGTCGACCTCGAGCGCCCGCGGACCTTCATCGCCGCTGCCGCCGTCGGCCGGACCTCCCTCGGGCTCCTCGACGATGCGAAAGCCCTTGAGCTCCAGAACGCCGCCCGCCGCCCGCTCTTTCTTGCCGCGCACGAACAGGTCGAGCGCGTTCCATCCGGCGCGCACCGCGCCCGGCCGGAACGCCAGCCGCTGGACCTCCCGGCTCCGCGGCCAGGTCGCACCGCGGCCGGGCCGGTCGTTGAGCCGGTAGTGGATCGAGTCCGCCGGTCCGTCGGCCGCAGCGCCGGGCGGCTCGGGGCTCGCGCGGTAGAGCTCCACCGCCGTCGCCCCCCCGCCGGCGGAGAAGAACCAGAGGCGCCCGCGGTCGCGCAGCAGGCGCAGGCGGGGCGCTTCGCCCTCCGGTGCGTCGACGCGCCAGCCGTCGCCGGCCAGCCGCGCCGCCAGGTCGCTCGAGGCCGGCACCGAGCGGGTGGTGACCTGGTCCCGCTGGTAGGGCGCGTGGTCGGCGAAGCGGATCGAGAGGCCATCGCCGCAACCGGCGAGGCCGGCGGCGAGGAGGGCGGCCCACAGCCGGGCGTGACCGGCGGGTCCGAGGCGGCTGGGCGCGTTCACGCGCGCCATGGTAGAGGAACGCCGGCGCTCCTGTCTCGCCCCGGCCTCGCCCCCTTCACCAGCCGCGCCTCGCCGCACCAGGGCGGAGCCTCGCCCGGAGGCAGGCTCTTAGCCCTCCGATTGCGACCAGGGCGGCACGACCTGGTTGGAGCGCGCGTAGGCGATGAGCTGGCCGAAGTGCTCGTGCACATGCCCGACCGCGATCTGCATGAGATCCTCCATGGTCATCTGCCGGCCGAAGAGCTCCAGCGGCGCGCTCGGATCGCTGGCCGCGGCGAGAGCCTTCGACAGGTGGTCGAGCGACTTCTCGAGCGCCGCGACGCAGTCCGCCTTGGCGGTGATCTCCTCCATGCTCTGGGGATCGATGCCTTCGGGAGTGGCCGCACCCAGACGGCCGGCGAAGAAGTAGTTGGCGCTCGCCATGTGCATGATCGCCTCGCTCACCGAGCGCACGCCCTCCATCGGGCGCCAGCCGTAGGCGCTCTCGGGGATCGCGCCGGCGAGGTCGACGGCGCGGCCGCCGACGAACGCGAGATTGCGCACGTAGGCGCCGTTGTGCATGGTCTCTTCGTGGCCTTCGTGGTTCTCGGCCAGGACGGCCGGCGAGCTCGCCACGAGCAGCACGGCGGGGATCGCGAGCAGAAAGCGAATCGGTCCTTTCATCGGTCCTCCTTTCGCCCTGATTCCGTCAGGGGGGTGTCATGATCGAACGCTGACTATACGCTCTGGCCGGCTTCGGGTTTACCGCCCTTCAGTCAGCGGTTCGTCGATCGAGCGTGCGATACTGGATCGCCTCGGCGAGATCCGCGGCGGCGATGCGGTCGCGGCCGGCGAGATCGGCGATCGTGCGCGAGACCTTGAGGATCCGGGTGACCGCTCGGGCCGACAGGCCGAGCCTCTCGAACGCCGCGTCGAGGACGCTCTGGGCGCCGGCGTCGAGCCGGCAGTGCCGGCGGAGGAGGTGGCTTCGCAGGGCGGCGTTGACGGCCGGGGTGGCGGCGCGGCCGACGCGGAGCCGCTGGATCTCGCGCGCCGCCCGCACCCGCGCCGCCACGCTTCCGGTCGACTCGCCGCCGCGCCCCTTGAGCTCGTCGAGAGACACCGCCGACACCTCGACGTGGAGATCGATCCGGTCGAGCAGGGGTCCCGAGATGCGCTGCCGGTAGCGCGCGATCTCGGCCGGCGTGCAGCGGCACTCGTGCCGCGGGTCGCCCAGGTGCCCGCACCGGCACGGGTTCATCGCCGCCAGCAAGGTGAAGCGGGCCGGGAACGTGATCCGGGCGCGCGCCCGCACGACCGTGACCCGGCCGTCCTCCATCGGCTGCCGGAGCGCCTCGAGCGCGTCGCGCCGGAACTCGGGCAGCTCGTCGAGGAACAGCACGCCGAGGTGCGCCAGGGTGATCTCGCCCGGGCGCGGGATCGAGCCGCCGCCGACCAGGGCGGCCGAGCTGACGCTGGCGTGGGGCGAGCGGAACGGCCGCTCGACGACCAGCCCGTCCGGGGGCTCGTGGGCGGCCAGCGAGTGGATCTTGGTGACCTCGATCGACTCGCATCTCGAGAGCGTCGGCAAGAGCGCCGGGAACCGGCGCGCGAGCATCGTCTTGCCGCTGCCGGGCGGGCCGATGAAAAGGGCGTTGTGGCCCCCGGCGGCGGCAATCTCGAGGGCGCGCTTGGCGCACTCCTGGCCACGGACCTCCGAGAGATCCGCCGCGTCGCCTCGGGCGCCGGCCGGCGCCGGCGGGGAAGCCCGCCCGGCCGCGATCGGACGCGCCCCGTGCAGATGCGCGATCGCCTCGGCCAGACTTTCGACCGGCAGCACCCGGATGCCGCTGAGGACCGCCGCCTCGGCGCAGTTGGCGGCCGGCAGGAGCAGCGCGCGGGCCTCCAGCCGGCGCCCGAGCTCTGCGATGGCGAGGCTCCCGCGGATCGGCCTGACCGCGCCGTCGAGGCCGAGCTCGCCGCAGGCCACGACGTCCGCCAGACAGCCGGCCGGGAGCTGTTCGAGCGCCGCCAGCAGGGCGAGAGCGATCGGAAGGTCCAGGTGATTGCCGGACTTGGGGAGATCGGCCGGGGCCAGGTTGATGGTGAAGACCCGGTGCGGCGGCTCGATGCCGCAGTTGCGGATCGCCGCCCACACCCGCTCCCGGCTCTCGCGGATGGCGGCGTCGGGCAACCCGACGATGTGGGTCTGCGGAATACCGAGGCGCACGTCCACCTCGACCTGGACCGGCCGCGCGTCGATCCCCCAGGTGGTCGCTCCCATGGCCTGTGCGAGCATGCACCCGTTACGACGGAACTCGTGCGACATGGCTCGCCCGCGGCCGCAATCCGCCCCTGCCCCTTCTTGTCCTGGCGCAGCTACGGCTTGCCTCGGGTCTGGCGAAGCTGTCCGCTGCCGGCACAGCATTTCACGGCCACACGTCCAGGCCGAACAGGCCAGGAGGCTGGCTCGGGGGCCCGGGAGCGTTGGCAGACGGCCACGGAGAGGTTTCTCCGCGGCCGGGAGGAGGAGTCAGCCATGACGAACACTGCCGAGATCCGACAGCTCGCCACTCAGGTGGCGCAGAGCCTGGGGAAGCTCCAGGCCCTGCCCGGGGACGTCGACGCTCTGGTGGCTCGGATCCCCGATCTCGAAGCCCGGTTTCCGGGCGTGGGTGGCGCCGCCCCGCGCGGGCTGTCGCCGGCCAACGCGCTCGACCGGCTGCGCGCCGAGCTGCGCTACTGGGTCGAGCTCTGCCCGTGCTCCGGCGTCGACGACGACTTCGTCCAGCTGAACGTCGAGCGCTGATCCGAGGTCCGACCGGGTCGGCATCCTGCGCCTCCCGGCCGCGGCGAGGAAAAGTCCGATCGGGGTCCGTCTCTACCTGTAGGAGGAGACCAACCGCCCCCGGGAAGGAGCCAGCATGAAAAGCGGCATCGCCCTGATCCTCGCCTTGGCTCTCCTGCCCGACCCGGCGGAGGCTCGCTGGCCCTCGTACGGTTTCTACTTCGAGAACGACGTCGACTTCCTGAGCGGGGAGAACAACGACCGCTTCTACACCAACGGCGTGCGGATCGACGTCGGCTGGCCCAACTGCACGCTGCCGAAGGTGCTCCGGAAGCAGTGGGAGCGCAGGAAGAGCAGGCTGGAAGCGCTGGACCCGGAGGAGCGGCATACGGAGGGGCGCTACTGGATTCCCTTCGTGCCCGACTTCGATTCGCGGAGCACCTGCACCCCGCGCAAGAAGCCGGGCTTCCTCAACCCCGAGCTCGCGGTGTTCGGCTTCGGCCTGCGGCTCGGTCACCACCTCTATACTCCCGACGACCTCGACACACCGTTCCTGCAGACGCGGGACCGGCCGTACGCCGGCTGGCTCTACGCCGGCGCGGTGGTGAGCCGGATGAGCGTCGACTTTCGGGAGCTGCTGGGGCGCGAGTGGCGCGTGGCGCGCATGCGCAGCATGGCGCTCGACCTCGGGGTCGTGGGCCCGAGCGCCTACGGCGAGGAGATTCAGGACTGGGTACACAGGGAGATCACCAAGTCGCGCGAAGCGCAGGGGTGGCAGCACCAGCTGCGCGACGAGCCGGCGGTCCTCTTCACCTGGGACGAGCGCTGGCGGGTGCCGCTCAAGGAGATCGTCATCACCCGCAGAGTCGACGGGGGCGAGGCGACCGGCCCGGTCGCCCTGCTCGACTTCGTGCCCCGCTACTACGCCAACCTCGGGAACGTCTTCACCCAGGTCGCCGCCTCGGGGACCGTGCGCTTCGGTTGGAACGTGCCGGAGGACTTCGGCCCCGCCGTCAAGCTGATCGCGCTGCAGCCGGGCGACCCGGTGTTCCCGCTGCCGAATCGCTGGGAGGTCTACGGCTTCCTCGGGGCCGAGGCGCGTGGCGTGGCGCGGAACATCTTTCTCGACGGCAACCTCTTCGCGAGCAGCCACTCGGTGCCCAAGAAGCATCTGGTGACCGACCTCGAGTGGGGCTTCGTGGTCCGCTATCGCGAAGTGCGCCTGACCTACCGGCGCGTGCGCCGCTCCGAGGAATTCGCCTTCCAACCGGAGAGACAGCGCTTCGGCAGCCTCAACCTGACCTGGAACATCCCCTACAAGCGCAACTAGCGACAGGTCGATGCCACGGACCCAGGGCCTGCGGAGCTTCTCGTTTCACACCCATCGCAGCCGCGGCTGCCGGCGCCTCGCCGGCCGGCTCCATCCGGGCAAGCGCCTGACCGGCGCGGCGGCCCGGACCCCGGCCCGGGCGCTCCGGCGGCTCGCGCCGCAGCGGGCGGCGCGCCTCTGGCTCGAGGCGGCGCTCGGCAGCCCCGAGCTCCCCGAGCTGACGGTCGATTTGCCCGCCGGCGGCGAGGCCGACTATCGCTGTCTTGCCGTCGAGAGGAGCGTGGCTTCGAACCGCTGGGCGGTGCTCTTCCGGCAGCGCTACCGTGGCGTCGAGGTGTTCGGCTCGCTGATCACCCTCGAGCTGACCCGGAGCAACGGCCTGCTCTCGATCCACGGCGCGGTCGGCGTGCCTGCCAACGTCGATCCGATCGCCCGCCTGGCGCCGGCCGCGGCCTATCGCGGGCTGCGCAGCCTGGCCGGGCTGGACCGCCGCCGCCTCGCCCAGGCGCCCCGCCTGATGTTCTACTTCGACGCCGTCGAGGCCCGCTGGGTGCTCGCCTACCTGTTCCGGGACGTTCCCGAGCTGTCCACCGACGGTGGGCACCTGCCGGTCTCCTGGGATTACGTCCTCGACGCCCACTTCGGTGAGCTGGTCGAGCGGCTGCCGCGCGCCGCGATGGTCGCCCAGACGGCGACCGACGATCTCGGCCAGGCGCGTGTGATCGGCGTCGACGACGTGGGGCGCGGTCGCTTCGAGCTTCGCGACCCAGAGCTCCGGGTCGAGACCCGCGACTACGGGTTCAAGAGCATCCATCTCACGGGCGGCAAGACCTTCAAGCGCCGCAGCGCGGAGAGCTGGAGCCCGGTCGCGGTCAGCGCGCACGCCAACGCCTCGGACGTGGCGCGGTTCCTCCAGAAGCTGGGGTGCGTCGGTCGGGACGGCAGCGGCGAGCTCTTTGTCCAGGGGGTCAACTGCGTCGTCAAGCCGAACACCCAAGAGTGGCCGAACTCGGCGTGGTTCCGCAACAAGGCGCTCTACGGCCAGGTGCTGGCGGGCGGCCAGCTCCACTCCTACGCCCTGGACGTCGACGTGGTGGCGCACGAGCTGATGCACGGGGTGATCTCCGCCCGGCCGCGGCTGTCGGTGGCCGGAGAGCCGGGGGCTCTCCACGAGTCGTATTGCGACCTGTTCGCCGTCGCCGCCTTCAACGTCGAGACCCAGGGCGTCGCCGACCCGCGCGACTGGCACTGGGTGGTGGGGGTCGAAGGCAACCTGAGCGGCGAGGAGCCGCGCGACCTGAGCGACCCGGCGGCGACCGGCCAGCCGGCGCACATGGACGGCTATCTCGATCTACCGCTCGACGCGCTCAACGACTTCGGCGCCGTCCATGACAACAGCACGATCCACAGTCACGCGGTGTGCCGCCTGCTGATCGCCGAGGACGGCAACGGCGGCCTGGTGCTCGACCCGGAGACCGCCATGCGGATCCTGTTCGAGACCCTCGTCCACCACCTGGGACCGAGCTCGGGCTTCGCCGACAGCCGGCGGGCGATCGAGCTGGTGACGCTCTCCGAGATGCCGACCGACGAGCGCCGGACGGCGGCCCTGGCGGCGATCGACGCCGCCTTCGACGCGGTCGGCATCGCGGACGGCTGACCGGCCGGCGGTCCGCGCGGCGCACCGGCCACCGTGTAGCATCGGCCCGGCATGCGGGGGCCATCCACCTTCGAGGAGATCGACTGGCGGAGCTGGAAGGCGCGCGACCGTGCGACGCTGCTGTTCGTGGTGCGGGACGGCGAGGTGCTGCTGATCCGCAAGCTGCGCGGCCTCGGAGCGGGCAAGATCAACGCCCCGGGCGGCCGGGTCGAGCCCGGCGAGACGCCGGCCGAGGCCGCGGTGCGCGAAGTACACGAGGAGACCGGCGTCGTGCCGACCGGTCTGCGCCGCCACGGGGAGCTGCGCTTTCAGTTCCTCGACGGCTATTCGATCCACGTCTGGGTCTTCCGCGCGAGCGGCTTCCGGGGCACGGCGGTCGCCACCGAAGAGGCGATCCCGCTGTGGACGCCGGTCGAGCGGATCCCCTACGAGGAGATGTGGGCCGACGACCGGATCTGGCTGCCGGAGCTGCTGGCCGGCAAGAGCTTCTCCGGCCGCTTCCTGTTCGACGGCGACGCGATGCTCGGCTACGACGTCTCGGAGGAGTAGAGCTCGGGCCGGAGGTCGCTCTCGAGGACGTCGCGGATCTTCCAGCCCAGCTGCTCGGCGGTGAACGGCTTCTGCAGGAAATGCGAGCGGTCGATGTTGGCCGCGGCGGCGTCCGCGGCGAGGCGCTTGCCGGTGTAGCCGGACATCAGGAGCACCTTGAGATCGGGGCGCGATCTCACCATCGCCTGGCAGAGCTCGATGCCGTTGACGCGCGGCATGACGACGTCGGAGAGCAGCAGGTCGATCTTGCCCTCGAAGCCGCCGGCGACCTCGAGCGCCTCGCGGCCGTCGCTGGCCACCAGCACCGTGTAGCCCTGGCGGGTCAGAAACTGATCGACAAAGGCCAGCACCACCGGCTCGTCTTCGACCAGGAGCACGGTCTCCCTGCCCAGGGGCAGTCCAGCGATCGAGTGCACGTCGGGCTCGCTCTCGGGCTGGCCGGCGACGCTCGGCAGGTAGATCTGGAAGGTGCTGCCTTCTCCCGGAGCGCTGGTCACGCGGATGCGGCCGCCGCTCTGGCGGACGATGCCGTAGACGGTCGACAGGCCGAGGCCGGTGCCGCCCGAGTCCTTGGTGGTGAAGAAGGGCTCGAAGATCTGGTCGAGGGTCTTCTCGTCCATGCCGATGCCGGTGTCCCGGACCTCGAGCAGGACGTGGAAGCCCGGCTCGAGCCCGGGCGGGCCGTCGGCCTGGCCCGGCTCGACCATGACGTTGCGGGTGGCGAGCAGGATGGCGCCACCGTCGGGCATGGCGTCGCGGGCGTTGATGGCGAGGTTCATCAGCACCTGCTCGACCTGGCCGCGATCGGCCCGCACCGGGCGCAGGTCGGGGTCGAGGTCGGTCTGGAGGTCGATCTCCTCGCTGATCACCCGCCGCAGCAGCTTCTCGATCTCGGTGACCACTTCGTTGAGCTGCAGCACGATCGGCTTGAGCACCTGGCGCCGACTGAAGGCCAGCAGCTGACGGGTCAGGTCCGCCCCGCGGCGTCCGGCCCGGCGCACCTGCTCGAGCTGGGCGGCCAGCGGGTCGTCGGCCGCCACCGACTGGCGGATCAGGTCGGCGTAGCCGATGATCGCGGTCAGCAGGTTGTTGAAATCGTGCGCGACGCCGCCGGCGAGCCGGCCGATGGCCTCCATCTTCTGGGCCTCGAGCACCTGCCGCTCCAGCACCCGCTGCCGCGTGACGTCGCGGACGATGCCGAGCATGTTGTGGATGCGGCCATGGGAGTCGCGGCGGGCGAGGATGGTGGCCAGAACGGTGATCTTGTTGCCCTTCCGATCGGTGAGCTGGAACTCCTCGTCGCGTAGGAAGCCGGTCTCCTCGAGCCGGGCGAGCAGCCGGGGGCGATCGGGAATGGCGCGCGTGAGGTCGACGAACTCGAGCATCTCCTGCTTCGACTCGAACCCGAAGAGCTCGACCCCGGCGGGATTGATGTCGAGCAATCGACCTTCCGGCGAGGCGACGTAGATCACGTCGCGGGAGCCTTCGAAGAGATCCCGATACCTGGCTTCGGATCGGCGGATCGACTCGGTGCGCTCCTTGACCCGCCGTTCGAGATCGGCGCGCTCCAGGCGCAGCTCGGCGTTGGCCTCGAGCAGCTCTCGGGAGGTGAGGTCGAGCGAGCGCTCGACCAGCTTGCGGTCGGCGTCGGCCTGCTCGTAGCTGGCGTCGACCATCGCCAGCAGGCCGCCGAGGCCCTCCGGCACGGCCTCCAGCGAGCCGAAGAGCTTCTTCAGCTGGCGCTCGAGGAGCTTGTGCATCGAGACTCCCGCCCCGGGCGGTACGCGGCGCATGGGAAATTTTCCGGCATCGAGATCCGACAGGTCAGGCTAGATCTCGGACAGCGTGGTGATGGTCATCGTCTGATTGTGGAGCTCGCACGGGCTCGCCGGCGTCGCGGGCGACAGCTCGCCGTAGGAGTAGAAGCCGGCCAGGACCGTGCGCCCGCCGAAGATCTCGCGCACGCTCTCGACCTCCTCCTCGATGCGCTGGCGCAGGACCATTTTACGGCCGACGCAGCTGATCAGCAGCGCGAACTCGGGGCTGTCGCCTTCGGTCAGGGCGACGGTGGCCCGGGCGGCGGCGGTCGCGCCATCGATCAGGCGCTCGAAATTGGCCTTCATCAGACGCGCGTACTGGCCCTCGAGCAGATCCCCGGCGAACGTCATCGTCTGCTTCTCCTCGTCGATCGCCAGCACCGTGCGCACCACGGCCCGGTCCTCGCCGGCGGCGCGCACCGCCAGGGGGAAGAGCAGCGCGCTGGCTGGGAGGTCGCTCGCGTACTCCCCGAGATACTGCTTGTAGAGCTCGAGGGCGGACCTGCCGTCCAGCTCGTAGAGAACGTTCTCGTCCGAGCGGGTGATCAGGCGCTCGGGTCCGAACGGATCCCAGCCGCCGAGCGAGCCGTGCCCGATTCGCAGGTGGGTGCCGTAGAAGCCCACTCCGACCACCATCTCCTGGCGGGGCTCGGGGCCTAGGAAGACGAAGGTCTGCTCGAAGCGCTCGCCGTCGCCGGCCAGCCCGCCGGTGATGGTGATCGAGTCCGGCAGATGGTCGACCAGGCCGCTCACCAACCGGGTGCCGTTGACGCTGGTGCCGTCGCTGAACACCAGCACGTGCACCAGGTCGTCTCCGGCCAGCCGCTCCGCGACCCGCTTGCCAGCCTCGTAGCTGTCCTGGTCCTTGGACTGCGGCAACGCCACCGCCTCGACCCGCGTCCGCTCGAAGGCGAGCGCGGTGGCGACGACCGAGTCGTCGCTCACCCGCGTGTCGCAGATCTCGCCGGCGGTAGAGCAGACCAGCAGGTGGGCCTTGGGGTAGGCGCCGCTCAGCTCGCCCAGGACTCCGGGATCTCTCATGACCGGCGAGGCCGCGAAGGCCAGCACCAGCTGCGCCCGGTCGCCGAGTCCACCCGGCGGCGACGGCGACCAGCCCTCGGCGGCCGTCCACTTCTGCTGCTCGAGCTGCATCTTTCTAGCACGATTATAAATACTCCCGTGACGCAGTGGCGATCGACCTTCGCTTCGCTCACGCCCGAGGGTCGCTCGCGGCCCTGCGGGCGCGGCGCGATCGCGGGACGCCACGGTCGAGATCCGCGATCCGACCGCGTGCGCTTTTGATACCGTGCCGTCATGGCTGAGACGGTCGAGGGCGTGAGAGTCGTCCGCGCGCCGCGCGGCACGGAGATCTCGTGCCGGGGCTGGCAGCAGGAGGCCGCCCTGCGCATGCTGATGAACAACCTCGACCCCGAGGTCGCCGAGCGCCCGGAGGAGCTGATCGTCTACGGCGGCTCGGGCAAGGCGGCCCGCAACTGGGCCTGCTACGACGCCATCGTCGCCGCCCTGCGGCAGCTCGGCAACGAGCAGACGCTGCTGGTGCAGTCGGGCAAGCCGGTGGCGGTCTTCGATACCCACGCCGACGCGCCCCGGGTGCTGATCGCCAACTCGCTGCTGGTCCCGCACTGGGCGACGGCCGACGAGTTTCGGCGCCTCGAGGGGCTGGGCCTGACCATGTACGGCCAGATGACCGCCGGCTCGTGGATCTACATCGGCACCCAGGGGATCCTCCAGGGCACCTACGAGACCCTGGCGGAGTGCGCCCGGCAGCACTTCGGTGGCTCGCTCCGCGGCCGGCTCACGGTGACCGCGGGCCTGGGCGGCATGGGCGGCGCGCAGCCGCTCGCCGTGACCATGAACGAAGGGGTCTGCCTGGTGGCGGAGGTCGACGAGAGCCGCATCCGGCGGCGGCTGGAGACCCGCTACCTCGACCGCCGGGAGCCCGACGTCGAGACCGCGGTGGCGGTGGCGCTCGCCGCCCGCGACCGGGGCGAGGCGCTGTCGATCGGCGTCGAGGCGAACGCGGTCGACCTGCTCGATCACCTGATCGCCAAGGGGATCGTGCCCGACGCCCTGACCGACCAGACCTCGGCCCACGACGCCCTGGCCGGCTACGTGCCCGCCGGCCTGAAGTTCGCCGCCGCCGTCGAGCTGCGGCGGCGCGATCCCGAAGGCTACATCGCCCGCTCGATGCAGACGATGGCCCGGCACATGCGGGCGCTGCTCGCGCTCCAGTCCGCCGGCGCGGTGACGTTCGACTACGGCAACAACCTGCGCGGCCAGGCGCTCGAGGCCGGCGTCGCCGACGCGTTCGACGTCGCGGGCTTCGTGCCGCTGTTCATCCGGCCGCTCTTTTGCGAGGGCAAGGGACCGTTTCGCTGGGCGGTCCTGTCGGGGGATCCCGACGACCTGGCGGTCACCGACCAGGCCATCCTCGAGACGTTCCCCGAGGACGAGGCGCTCGGGCGGTGGATCCGGATGGCGCGCGAGCGGGTCGCGTTCCAGGGGCTGCCGTGCCGGATCTGCTGGCTCGGCTACGGCGAGCGGGCCCGGGCCGGCAAGGTGTTCAACGACCTGGTGGCGAGCGGCCGGGTCAAGGCGCCGATCGTGATCGGCCGCGACCACCTCGACTGCGGCTCGGTGGCGTCGCCCAACCGGGAGACCGAGGCGATGAAGGACGGCTCGGACGCGATCGGCGACTGGCCGATCCTCAACGCCCTGATCAACGCGGTCGGCGGGGCGACCTGGGTCTCGGTGCACCACGGCGGCGGCGTCGGCATCGGCTACTCGCTGCACGCCGGAATGGTGATCGTCTGCGACGGCTCCGCCGAGGCCGAGCGCCGCCTCGAGAGGGTCCTGACCACCGACCCCGGCATGGGGGTCGCGCGCCACGCGGACGCCGGCTACGAGCAGGCCCGGCAGGTCGCGCGGGAGCGTGGAGTGCGCATCCCGATGCTGGACTAGCCTGACCTGTGCGGGCACTCAAGCACTCCCTGCTCGAGACCTCGCTCCTGGCGGCCGCGGTCGTCTCGCTGCTGGTGCCGGGCCTCGCCGGGCTGGCGCTGCTCGGCGGGCTGCTCGGCGCGTGGCTCTGGCGCTTCGCCAGGCCCCGCGAGCGCTGGCTGGTCGACGGGCTCGGCCTGCTGGCGCTCGGCCTGCTGGCCTGGGGCTTTCAGATCGAGCGCACCGCCTTCGAGCCCGAGCGTAAGCGGCAGGCCATCGAGCGCGACTTCAGCGACCTCTGGGCGGCCCTGGACGCCGCCGCCGAGAGTGCCGCCCGCTCGGTGGCCTCCCAAGAAGACGGGCCGCATTCGGTCCGCGAGCTTTTCGACCGGCTGACCGAGCGGGCGCGGCGGCCCTCGGAAGCCCGCCTGACGCTGCTGCTCGTCGATGCCGGTGGCGCCCCGGTCGCCTGGGCGGGCGCCGGGCTCCTGCACGAGCTGGAGGAAGAGCCGCTGCCGCCCCGCGGACGGGGCTTCCGGCTCGGCTTCCAGTCGGCGACCCTGTTCAGCGTCGCGCCCGTGCCGGGCCGCCCGGCAAGCCGGCTGGTCGCCGGGCGGAGCCTGCCGACCACCGATCTGCCCGAGCGCGACCGGCTGCTCGGGCCGATTCGCTGGACGGTCTTCCGGCCCGGCGACGTGGTGCCCGCGCGCCTGGTCGAGATCGATGCCGGCCCGGGACCCAACATCGCGCTCGAAGACTGGTCGGCGAGATCGGGCCCCTACGATCGCTGGACGTCGCGCGCCCGGCGCTGGGCCGCGGCGGCGCTGGCGCTCGCCCTGCTGGGACTCGCGTTCATCCGGGCGCGGCGCGAGCCGCGCCACCCGGTCGGGCCGCTGGTCGCAGGTGCCGCCCTGGCGGCGGCTCTCGCCGCGCGGCTCGATCTCGTCACCGGCGCCTGCCTGGTCGTCGCTTCGTGGCTCGCCGTCCGAGCCTGGCGCGCGCGCCCCGAGCGGGCGCGCGCCTGGCTGCCGCCGCCCTGGCTGCGCGGGCTGGCCGGCACCGGCGCGGTGGCGCTGTTCGCGCTCGGCGTGCAGGCCTCGAGGCCGGATCTCGACCTCGGCTCGGCGCTCTCGCCCGACTCCCCGTCGGCCGCCTGGCGGCTGACCGTGTTCGCCGCCTCCGTCGCCTGGCTGGTGCTGCAGCGGCGCCCGGTACCGGCCGGCGCCGAGCCCCGCCTCGACCCCCGGTCGCCGCCCTGGGCCTGGCTCGCGTTCGCCCTGCTGTTGGCCGCGGCCGCGGTCCACGACCAGCAGCTGGCGCTTTTGGCGGTTCTGCTCGGCGCCGGCGGCGTGGCGGCCGCGATCTGGGCCTCGCTCCAGCCGCGTCCGCTGACCCCGGTCGCGGGGGCGATCCTCTGCCTGCTGGCGGCCCTGCTGGCGGGCGTCTGCTGGGAGACGGGGCATCGGCGAACCTTAAAGCATCACTTGAAGTCTACGGTCCTGCCCGGCCTCGCCAGCCCGGCGGCCGGGGAGGTCGAGCGGCTCCGGCTCGGCCTCGAGCGCCACTTCAGCGAGCTCGACCTCGACTCCCTGGTGCTGCCCAATCCGGCGGGGCTCGATCCGCAGGACCTGGGAATGGCGATCTGGAGCGGATCGCCGCTGGCGGTGCGGGGGGCGCTCTCGGCGGTGACCGCCCGGCCGTTCGACGGCGCGCCGTCGACCTTCTCCTACGGCCTGCCCCTGACCAGCGACGGCGCGGTCGATTGGGCGCCGACGCGCTGGCGCCGGGTGGAGGAATCGTCGCCGGAGGCGGCGGCGCTGAGCGGCGCCACCCGGTTCCTGCACGGCGGTCGGCCGTGGGCCGACATCTGGTACACGCTGCTCATGCGGCCGGGCTTCCAGCTGTCGAGGCGGCCGATCGACAGCCTGGCGGCCGACCTGCTGCGCGGCGGACCGGGCCCGTTCCGGCCCGAGCCGGACCTGATCGAGCCGGCCCTCTACGGCTCCTACCGGCCGAGCGGGGAGCCACTCGAGCCGCTCTGGCCAGGGGCCGAGCCGCCGCTCGAGCTCCTGCTCTCGGCCTCCGGCAGCGCGATCGCCGGTCCGGAGGGAAGGGCCTTCGGCTTCGCGGCCCGCGACGGCGATACCATCCAGGTGCTGGTGCTGCCGGCGCTCGGCCCGGTGGCGGCGCTCGAGCGGGTGGGCACGCACGCGGTGGCCGTGCTGCTGGTGATCGCGGGCGGTGTGCTGTTCGGCTGGCTCACCGCCCTCGAGCGGCTGCCCACCGTCGCCTCGCTGGCGCCGGTCCTGCGCTCGTACTCGAAGCGGATGCTGCTCGCCGCGAGCCTGCTGCTGCTGGTGCCGGTCCTGCTGCTCAACACGTTCGCCCTGGGCGTCCTGACCGAGCACCTGCGCGAGGAGCAGCGCGTGGCCGGACAGTCGGCCCTCGACTCCGCGCAGCGCGTCCTCGGCGAGTATGTCCAGACGCTCGAGCCCGGCTTCGGCGTCGAGTCGATTCTCGACGACGAGCTGCTCAGCTGGCTGTCGCGCGTCATCCACCACGAGATCAACCTCTACTGGGGAAGCAGCGTCTACGCCTCGAGCCGCGGCGAGCTGTTCAGCGCCGGCGTGCTGCCCAAGCGGATCCCGGGAGAGATCTACGCCGAGCTCGCCCTGGGCGGGGCGCCGGGCGCCGAGCGCGTCAACCAGGCCGGAAGCACGGACTATCTCGAGCTCTACGCGCCCCTGTCGGTCCCCGGCCAGCCGGACACGCCCAGGCGGCTGTTCCTGTCGGTGCCGCTGCTCGCCCAGCAGGTCGAGACCGCCGCCGAGCTCGGCTCTCTGCGCCGCAAGGTGCTGCTCGCCACCACCGCCCTGGTGCTGATCCTGCTGGCCATCGGCACCCGGCTCGCGCGCGGCTTCACCGTGCCGCTGATGCAGATCGTCAGCGGCACCCAACGGATCGCCGCCGGCGCGCGATCGCTCGACCTGCAGCCCGCGGACGAGGAGCTCGCCACCCTGGTCGAGGCGATCGACCAGATGGCGCTGCGGATCTCGGAGGGCCGCCAGCACCTGATGCAGGAGAAGGCGCTGGTCGAGCGGGTGATCGACAACGTCAACTCGGGCGTGGTCTCGGTCGACGATCAGGGGCGGGTCGCCCTGATCAATCAAGCCGCGCGCGAGCTGCTGCACGCCGAGGTCGGCGACGCGCTCGCCGAGGTGCTGGAGCGCAACGAGCACCTGGCACCGGTCGCGGGCTTCCTCGCTACGGTGGGGGCCGAGCCCCGGCTCGAGACCATCCAGCTCCCCGATGCGGAGGCCGAGTGGAGCCTGGTCTGGGTGCCCCTGCCGGGGGAAGGGGAGCCGACAGCGCTGCTGGTGGTCGAGGACGTGACCGAGGTCCTGCGCGGCCAGCGCCTCCAGGCGTGGGCGGAGATGGCCCGCATCATCGCTCACGAGATCAAGAACCCGCTGACGCCCATCCGGCTCTCGGCCGAGCACATGCGCGAGGTCAGGGCGTCCCGGCCGCAGGAGTTCGACCGCGTCTTCGAGCGCTGCACGGCCAACATCCTCGAGCAGGTGGACGAGCTGCAGCAGATCTCGAGCGAGTTCTCGGCCTACAGCCGGCTGCCCAAGATCGACCTTCGCGACGGCGACCTGGGCGAAGCGGTGCGCAAGATCGTCGAGGGCTACAGCGCGGCCGGCCCCGAGGGCGTGCGGCTGACGCTCGAGAGCGAGGGGCCGCGGCTCAGCGCCCGGTTCGACGCGCGGCTGATCGGCCGGGCCCTGCGCAACCTGATCGAGAACGCCCTGCGGGCGACGGCGAACGGCCGCGGCGTGGAGGTGGCCGTCGGGCGGCGCGGCGCCCGGACCTCCATCCGGGTGCTCGACAACGGGCCCGGAGTGAGCCCGGAGATCCTGCCGCGCATCTTCGACCCCTACTTCTCGACCCACGACTCCGGCACCGGGCTGGGGCTGGCGATCGCCCGGCGGATCGCCGAGGAGCACGGCGGCGGCATCCAGGCTCGCAACCGCCCGACCGGCGGCCTCGAGGTCGAGCTCTGGCTCCCGGCGGGCCAGTCGTAGCGGCCGTCGGCGCCGTCGGCCGGGCGCGCCCGGTCTCGACCCGACCGACCGCTGATACCATGCCTGCGCTTTCCGCTTTCGGGAAGACACCCTGGAGGAACCCAATGAGGCGAGTCGCGAGCGCGGGTCTGGCGTGGTGGATGCTGTCGGTCTGGGGGTCCGGGCTCGGCGCCGAGGAGCCGCGCGACCCCGAGACGCCCGACTTCGCGACCAAGGTCGCGGGCATGGAGAGGCGCGAAGGCCTGCTCGCCTTCTACGTCGACCCCGCCGACAACCACGTCTGGCTCGAGCTGCCGCCGGGCGCTTCGGGAGCGCTCGGCGAGTACATCTACGTCGAAGGGCTGGCCACCGGCCTCGGCTCCAACCCGGTGGGACTCGACCGCGGCCAGCTCGGCGACGCGCGGCTGATCGTCCTGCGCCGGGTGGGCGGCAGGCTGGTCATCGAGCAGCCGAATCTCGCCTACCGGGCGCTCACCGAGGACGCCGACGAGGCCACGGCCACGCGCCAGTCGTTCGCCACCTCGATCCTCTGGTCGGGGCCGATCGGACCGCTGGCCGACGACGGCCGGGCGCTGGTCGATCTGACCTCGTTCCTGGTGCGCGACGCCCACGGCGTCGTCCGACGCCTGGCGGAGACCGGCCAGGGGGAGTTCGCCCTCGATCCCGAGCGCAGCCTGGTCGACCTCGACGCCTGCCTCGCATTCCCCGACAACCTGGAGTTCGAGGCGCTGCTGACCTACGCCGCGGACAAGGAGATCGGCGATCACGTGCGCTCGACCGCTCCCAGCCCGGAGGCCATCACCCTGGTCCAGCACCACTCGCTCGTCCGGCTGCCCGAGCCGGGCTACACGCCGCGCGAGTTCGATCCCCGGGCGGGCTCGTTCGCGATCGCTTTCCACGACTACGCCGCGCCGCTGACCGCCCCGATCGAGCGCCGGTGGATCGTGCGCCACCGCCTCACGGCCGGCGACTCGCTCGTCTACTACGTGGACCGGGGCGCGCCGGAGCCGATCCGGAGCGCGCTACTGGACGGCGCCCGCTGGTGGGCCGAGGCGTTCGCCGCCGCCGGCTTCCCGGACGCCTTCCGGGTCGAGCTGATGCCCGCGGGCGCCCATCCGCTCGACGTCCGCTACAACGTCATCCAATGGGTTCACCGCTCGACCCGCGGCTGGTCGTACGGCGGCGGCGTCGTCGACCCGCGCACCGGCGAGATGCTCAAGGGGCACGTCAGCCTGGGGTCGCTGCGGGTACGGCAGGACCGGCTCATCTTCGAAGGGCTGGTTGGCGCCGACAAGAGCGGCAGCGGAGCGCCCGACGACCCGGTCGAGCTCGCCCTGGCGAGGATTCGCCAGCTGTCCGCCCACGAGGTCGGGCACACCCTCGGGATCACCCACAATTTCGCAGCCAGCACCTACGGCCGCGAGTCGGTGATGGACTACCCGGCGCCGCTGGTCTCGGTCGACGCCGACGGCAACCTCGACCTGAGCGCGGCCTACGCCACCGGCATCGGGAAGTGGGACATCCACGCCATCCGCTTCGCCTACACCGAGCTCG